>CACXFH010000072.1 GCA_902766975.1 uncultured bacterium
TCATACTTTTCACGTGCCATGAGATTAATCTCCTTTTCTTTTGTGTCTACTTATATATCCTACTAAATTTAGTATTCAATAATACATATCAAGTATATTTGCTCATAAAAATTTGTCAAGTTTGTATGACAAATTTTCTTGTTTTTCCGCTCTAATTCAAGTTTGTAAAGAAATGTAACAATAATTTTGATTTTATGCAATTCCGTTATTAAAAAATACTTTATATAAGTAAAGATGTATATTGATTTGGAGGAATGATTATGGTCGATAGAATTGATACAAGCAACAACGTATCCGGTTATAAAGGAAATAGCCAAAGTTCCGAAATTAAGAACTATTTTCTTGAAGATATGATGAGAAAAGGAATTGGCAAATGCGCAAAGAAGTTGCATAGACAACCCTCAATTTTTATGGCAGGTTTTAATATGCCGGTCGATGGTAACTTTCATGGGGCAACCAATCACTAGAAATATTTAAAAAGTAAATTGTTTATAATAAAATAATCCTTGAATTAACTTTGAGGATTATTTTATGTTGTTGACAGTTGATATCGGTAATACAAATATTACTTTGGGATTATTTAATAACGAAAAGTATGAACGAGAATTTCGTCTTGCCTCTGATAGAAATCTTGAGCAGCCTGAATATGAAAATCTTTTGCAATCAATATTTAAAGATTATAATATTGACGGATGTGTAATAGGTTCTGTTGTGGAAGAATTGGATGACAGATTTTATAATTCGGTAAAAAATGTATTTAAATTAGAGCCGATTATTGTGTCTGACAAAATTGATTGCGGGGTTAAAATTGTTGCTGATAATACTGATGAAGTCGGAGCTGACAGGATTGCAAATGCCGCTGCTGTTGCAAAAATGAATATAGGTGCGGCAATTGTTGTTGATTTTGGAACAGCAACTACATTTGATATTGTTAATTCAAGAAAAGAATTTTGCGGCGGAATTATTATGCCGGGGCTGAAAACGCAGTTAAAAAGTTTGTATTGTGCAACTTCAAAACTCCCTGAAATAGAAATTGATTTTTCTCCCTGCACATTAGGAAAAAATACAAAAGATGCTATTCTTGCCGGGGTAATAAGGGGCAGTGCCTGCATGGTTGACGGTCTTGTTGAACAATGTGAAAATGAAATGGGAGAAAGAGTCGCACTTATAGCTACAGGCGGGTATAGCGGATTAATGGCAAACTATATGAAGCGCAAGTTTGATTATGTCAATCCGATACTGACTCTTGAAGGACTTAAATATATTTACGATCTAAACATAGTTTCCAATAAAAATTATTTTTGTGGCGGAACAATGTAATAAAAGATATCATATTGTCTTTTTTGCCCGAAAGCATTTTTGACTTCAAAACTGTATGGTTCGGGAATAATCTCATAGTCCTCATCCAGATAAGGGCAGGATTTCATTGTGTCATCGAAAATATGTTGTTCATCGCGCCCTATAATCATAATCCCCGATTTTTTTAAATCCTCCTCATCAATCCATGGATTTTTGTATCCCTTAGTGTCAAGAATAATTTGTTGATGATCTTTCCCGTATATTGTCAGCGGCAATGTCCATTCAATATATCCGCCAAAGTATTTCAAAGGCGTTTCGTATCGAGTTGCCCAAATTTTGTTTAAGTCTGAGTAAACTTTTTGTACAGGGTATCTGCTTCTGTAATTTTTTTCAATAGCTAAAAGCCCGCCTAATGCTAAAAATACTATTAGCATAATTGTATATGCAAATTTTAGTGAAAATTTAAAATCTTCTGTTGTAATTTCTTTGGTCGGTAAAAAATAAAATAGCATAATTGCGCTCAGATACAAAAATTCAAATCCCCAACGAAAGCGAGTGGCGCCGCCAATTGCAACCATTATAACAGTGAATATTAATGGGAAAAAGTAAAATAACAGTAATAACCATGCTTTTTCTTTTTCGGGATTTTCAACAAGTTTCAACTGTGATTTTTGCTTATATTTCAAACACCCGAAGATTAAAATTGTGCCTGCAACAGCGCTTAATTGCATGACTAAAAGCATAAACGGGGCTTTAACGTGATTAAACCAAGACTCTCCGCCAAGTTCTCCCTCAAAATACATCAGCGGGAAAAAATCATATTTAATCATCCACAATAAGTGCGGTAAAAATAGCAAAAACGCAATTATCACAGAGATATAAAACATTTTGTTTTTAAAAACTTCTCTTTTGAACATTAAGGCCCAAATAAACATCGGGATTAATATCAGCGCTGTTTGATATTTGTTAAGAAAGCAAATACCAACGATTATTCCGAGTTTAATCCAGTCAAAATTTTTATTTCTTGTCATGCATTGGTAAAATACATAGGTCAAAAGAGGCAGTAAAAATAGTAATATTACATCGGGGTTAAACCCGTAGTATCCTGTTATATAACTGTAAACCCAACATCCTTCAAGTAAAATAACAGAAAGCATTGCTCTGTTTTCATCTAGAAAAATTTGTCCCAACTTATATGTATAGTAAAATCCGCATATTATAAAAGCCTGACTTGCAAAATATATTGAAAAATCTGATTTAAAAACGGAGTAAATCCAATATGTAATCCATCCCGCAAACGGCGGATGTTTAGGTGTCCCAAAGTCATTCAGACTTCCCCAATAAATTCCCTCCAATGCATCAGTTGGCAATACTGTTCTAATTAAACCAACTGTAGTCCAAACCAGCAGGTGAACAAGTAAAAATATCCAAAACGCCCGTTTTTCAAAGCTCATTTCCCTAATCTTTTTTATAATATCCATATCAAAATCCCAATTCTAATTAAATTATATTTATTGTTATCATGCTATCACAAGTTTGTGTATTGTAAAGATAAATTAGTCGCTTATTGTATAGTAATCATCTATGTGTATTTCTTGTTGTTTGTTTTTATATAATACAAAATTTTCAATAACAAGCATATCCATATCTGTATGCATAAAGCATCTGTATGCATCTTCAGGCGAGCATACAATCGGTTCTCCTCTGATATTGAATGATGTATTTACAACTACGCAGCAGCCTGTCAGTTTCTTAAATTCGTTTATAATATTGTAAAATCTTGGGTTACTATCTTTTGACACTGTTTGAATTCTGGCTGAATAATCCACATGTGTCACGGCAGGTATAGTTGAGTGTGCATAATCCAATTGTTTAAGTCCTGTTATATTTTTGTCTGTTGTAATTTTTATATTATCGGATACTTCAGTTGTTAAAAGCATATAAGGACTTGTATTCCCATCAAGGTTAAAATAATACTGTGCATCTTCCTCCAGACAACTTGGTGCAAAGGGGCGAAAAGCTTCTCTTTTTTTTATTGCCAGATTTAATCGCTTTTGCATATTTGTATCTCTTGCATCCGCAAGGATACTTCTGTTACCCAGTGCTCTTGGTCCGTATTCCATTCGTCCGGCAAAATGTCCTATAATTTTTCCGTTATTAAGTTCTTCTGCAATTATACGCTCAACAGCAGATGATTCTTCATATATTTCGTATTGGGCATTATATTTGTCTAAAATTTCTTTTATTTGCTCATTTTTATATGAGATTCCAAGGAGGCTGTATTTTTGAGTTGATTTTGAATTTGTTTTTCTGTGATTGTTAAGAACATTATAGTATATGCACATTGCAGCTCCAAGAGCGCCTCCTGCGTCTCCGGATGCAGGTTGTATCCATATATTGTCAAAAATTTTTTCCTTTAGCAGTATACCGTTTGCGACGCAGTTTAGTGCGCAACCTCCTGCTAAACAAAGATTTTTCATTCCTGATTTCTTTTTTATTCCTTTTGCTAATTTTAAAATAATTTCGTTTGTTACAGATTGTATGCTTGCGGCTATGTCCATGTGCTTTTGCGTAATCTCTGTTTCCGGAATTCTTGGAGGCAGTTGAAACAGCTCAATTAGTTTTGGGGAGTACATTCGGTCTTTATATCCGTAAGAAAAATATTTTTGATTAAGCCAAAATGAACCATCCTGCTTCACATCTGTGATATTTTTCAGGATTAAATCTTTGTATATCGGTTCTCCGTATGGTGCCAGCCCCATCACTTTATATTCTCCTGAATTTACTTTAAACCCCAAATAAGATGTAAATGCGGAATATAGCAGTCCTAAAGAATGGGGGAATTCAATTACCTGTTTTATTTCAAGTCTGTTTTTGTTGCCTATGCCCCATGATGTTGTATCCCATTCCCCAACACCGTCCAAACATAATATAACCGCATCATCAAATGGTGAAGGGTAAAACGCAGAAGCCTGATGCGATTCATGGTGAGAAGTGAAATATATCGGGCATTTGAGTTCATTATTAAAAAATTTGTCTATTTCTTTTGGGATAAATAATTTTGTATTAAGCCATATTGGCATGGAATCAATAAATAATTTTAAACTTTTTGGTGCGAAAGCTATCACTGTTTCCAAAATTCTTTCAAATTTAATCAACGGCTTCTCATAAAATACGACTCCATCCAGTTGTTCCGGTTTGATTTGCGCTTCTTTTAAACAGTAATTTATCGCATTTTTTGGAAAAGCCGAATCGTGCTTAATGCGAGTAAAGCGTTCTTCTTGAGCCGCGGCTATAATTTCTCCATCTTTTATAATTGCTGCAGCGCTGTCATGATAGTATGCACTTATCCCCAAAATTATTGTCAAATTAAAAAGTCCTTTCGTAGTCTGTGCCTGTTTCGTGGTAATTTTTCCAATAAGTCGGCTTGTGCCCTTTTTTTAAACATAATCTGTCCCTGCCGGTTATTTTTATAATTAATGCCGTAGGGAGTACTATAAATATATATTCAATAAGCAGTACAAATTTTGCAATATTATTGCATATTTTTTTATGAGTATTTAAGATACTTTTTTTTATTTTGTCTGCATTTAAATTCAATGTTTGTCCTTTAAAAGAATGGATATACAAATACTCCCAACGGAGAAGAACCGATAATAATGAGAAACATAAGTAAAATTAAAAACAACGTCACGGGCAGAAGCCAATATACTTTTCTTTGCCAAAAATATTTTATAAGTTCTATAAAAAAGTTCCTTCTCTTAGCCAATTGTATTATCCTTTAGTTTTATATAATTATTTATCGTTTGGACGGTTAATTCATTTGTTTTATTAAATTGTTTTTTAATAATATTATATGCTTCCTGTGTATCTTTGCAAGAAAATTTAAGATTCTTATAATTTTCTTCATAGCCCATGATGAAGGCTTTATGCAGAGCTTTGGGAAATGTAAAATCTATTCCAAGAGCTTCTCCTGTCGATTGCATTTGGGCATTTAGTATGGGGTTATCTATTCCTAATTGTGCAAAGCTGAATATTGGAATTTTAACAGAATAAGCATTTGGGGTATCCAGTATTTTTGTGGAACCTAGTGTCTTGCCGAACATAATGTTTATTGCTGTTTCGCAAATTGGAAATCCTGTCATTTTTGTCATCATAGGTATTGTTCTTGAGGCTCTCGGATTTGCTTCTATTACGTGTATATTATCTCCGTTTATGACGTATTGTATGTTTATCAATCCTTTAATCTTTAGTTTTTTACAAATTTTCAGCGCATATTCTGTCATTTTATTTTTTTGCAATTCAGTTATATTAATTGACGGATAAAGTCCAATTGAATCTCCGCTGTGGACTCCGGATTTTTCTATATGTTCTATAAATCCGGTTATAATTATGTTTTTCCCGTCGGATATGATATCTGCTTCGCATTCCAAACCATGTATGTATTCATCAATAAGAATATCTGTTGATATTTCGGATGCTCTTTTTAAAATTCGTTTTGCTTCTGTATTATTTTTCGCTATCTGAATTCCAAAACCTCCAATCACATAAGAAGGTCTGAAAACTGCGGGAAATTTTATATTCTCTCGATTATAATTCTTTGGATGCGGGATATCTAAATTTGATAAAAATTCATTAAACAATATTCTGTTTTCGGTGATATTTATTGCTTCAAATGTTGTTCCAATTATATTTTGATTTTTAATGTGCGGGAGGATATTAATAGCTGTTTGTCCGCCAAATTGTACTATTATTCCGTCAGGTTTTTCAAATTGTATAATATTATTAATATATTCAGGTGTGATAGGCTCAAAGTATAAACGAGTTGCAATGTCATAGTCTGTTGATAAAGTCTCGGGATTTGAATTTATAAGTAATGCTTCATATCCGTTTTCTTTTATCGCCTTAACTGCTTGAACACTGCAATAGTCAAATTCTATCCCTTGTCCTATTTTTATCGGACCGGAACCTATTACAAGAATTTTTTTATTATTTGATTTTATTGTAATATTGTTACTACTTTTTTGTTTTGAAGAATAAAAATAAGATTTGCTGTTATTTATTGCAGGAATCGGTTTTATATCATAAAAGTATGTTTTACCTTTATTATTTTTAAGTTTTATGTTTTTTAATTTGTTAATAAAATATTTGTTAATATGTGTAGTTTGCGAAATTTTTTCGGGTGAAATCCCGTTGTTAAGAGCATTGATTATACGGTAAATTCTTTTATCATCGCATATTGTATAATCAAAATCCGCAGGTATATATTTCTCGTCAATTGATTGTAAACCTTTTTGCATAGCTTCTTCAAAGGTTTTGCCAATTGCCATGATTTCACCTGTAGATTTCATGTGAGATGTGAGTGTTCTATTTATATTTTCGAATTTATCAAACGAGAATTGAGGTATTTTCACTGCAACATAATCAGGTTTTGGCTCAAGTTTTTTTATTTCAGGAGTTAAATCTGTTAATTTGTATCCCAATGCAAGTTTTGTGCATATTTTTGCGATAGGGAACCCTGTTGCTTTGCTTGCAAGGGCAGATGAGCGACTGACTCGGGGATTAACTTCTATTACATAGTATTCTTTTTCGTTTTTAGGATTTATTGCGTACTGAATGTTGCATCCGCCTTCAATTTTTAGTGCTGATATTATATCGTATGATGCTTGTTCCAATTTTTGCAGTGTTTCTTTTGAAACAGTTTGAATGGGGGCAATAACTATGCTGTCTCCGGTGTGTATTCCCAACGGATCCATATTTTCCATTGTGCAAACTGTTATGCAGTTGTTGTCCTTATCTCTGATTACTTCAAATTCCAGTTCTTTAAATCCGTATAAGCCTTTTTCAAGAAGTATTTGTTTTATTGGAGAGCAGTTTAATCCGTTAATGACGGCTGAATCAAATTCTTTTATGTCATATATTAAGGAATTGCCTTTTCCTCCAAGACTAAATGCAGGTCTTATAATTGCGGGCAATTTTATTTCTTTTATTGCTTCTTTTGCTTCAATTATATTTGTTATTGCGATACTTTCAGGAGTCGGTATTTTCAAATTTGTCATTAAAGCTTTGAATAATTGTCTGTTTTCTGCGTTTACAATTGCATTAATATTAGTTCCCAATAATTTAACATTATATTTTTTCAATATACCTTTGGTTTGCAATTCCCAGACTCTATTAAGACTTGTTTGTCCTCCAAAACCGGCTAGAATTGCGTCAGGTTTTTCATTTGCGATTATTTGTTCAAGAAAGTATGTTGTGAGTGGCTCAATGTATATTTTATCGGCGATATTTTCATCAGTCATTATTGTTGCGGGGTTTGAATTTACGATTATGACTTCAATACCTTCCTTTTTTAATTGCTTGCAGGCTTGGACTCCTGAATAATCAAATTCAGCTGCTTGTCCGATTACTATTGGTCCTGAACCTATAACAAGTATTTTCAATATTATTCTCCGGATTGATTATTATAGTCCTAATTTCTTCACCAGTAAAGGTGTTAATTTTTTCCAAGCTTTTTCATTGGGATGACTGTCTGATTCAGATATTTGGTAATCTATTGTTTTAAGATTTGTGCCTGATACATCATTTGCATTTATTATTATAAAACCTTTTTTCTCCAAATTCTCAAGCACTTTTGATATTGTTATTAAATTCTCTTCATCCTCATATAGTAAAATAACAAATTTTATATCTTTGCCCCAATTTTTTTCTGCTTGTTTCCTGATATTCATAAAATAGGTCTGTAAAAGTTCTAAGGTTTTCGCATCCGGGTGATATTTAATTTTCTTGATTATTCTTGTTCTCAGGTAAAATGCCAAATATGATCTTGACAGTAGTTCATTCGGGTAATCACGTACTAAATAATTATTCCCGTCAGACTGTTTTTTTATTTTATATGAGATTAGTCTGTTGTAGTAGAAAGACCCGCCGGTATGCATACGAGGTATGTGGCTTTGGATATAAACATAAATTATATATTCAGGTTTAGGTACGATTTTGTAAAATTTTTTATTAGATAATTGGTAGTATGCAAACTGAAGCCCCATTCCCCCAAGTGCTCTGTTATATACAGGTCTGCCGGTTATTTTGCCAAGCAAATATGAAAATGTTTGGTTGTTATCTAAGCCTGATCCGTATGCGTATGAACATCCAAATATAGCTATAGGTTTTTTATCTGAAAACGGATTTATTGTCGGACGAAACAAACTGGAATAAATATACTTGTCCTCAAGTTTTGTGTTGTCAAATATTTGTGTGTAATAGAGCAGTTTTTGTGACCATGGAATATCTTGTTTATTGTTATAAAATCTTGTATATACGATAAAATCTAATATAAAAAATAATATTATACATATCAAAAAATTTATTGTAATAATTTTCAGCCACTTCATATTATTTAAGTTTAAGTTTAATATCTGCTCTTTAACTAAATGCTACGAATAAATTAAATTATTGTCAATAATAATTCGTCATGATTCTAAACAAAAGACTTTAGCTTTTGCTAAAGTCTTTAGAAAAATAATTATTTATCTGTTAATTGCCCCAGGCCTTGACAGTAATAGTCTGAAAGCCTACAACATTTTCTCTGTGAACATCATATCCTGCCAAAGTTTTAATCCCGCCGTTTTTCATAGCTGTTTTTACACTGCAATCACCTGTCGAAACTATAAAAAAGATGTTTTTACAAGTAGCTGACCCCTGCTTATATGCCGGAGTGTTTGTATAACCTCCTCCGGGGGTAGTCATCCCGTTATAGATAAATCCTCCTAAGAATTCCGCATTCGCTGTGGTTACCGCAAATAATAAAGCAGCTGCCAAAATAATAAATTTTTTCATACTCTTAACCCCTTTCATGAATTTACCCCTATAATATGCGCCAATTACTGAATTGAACTTTGAATATTAATTGTAAGTTCACAAACTTTGCATGCCGCATATTGATTATAGTATAAAAACTGCAAAAATGTCATGTTACAATATAAAATATTTTTGAGCAAAAGTTTTATTGTATTGTAAAACTAAATATAAAATAATAATTGGTAAGGGGGGAATGAATACATAAATTATAATTCCGAAAAATCTCGGTTTGTGTTCCTATGCAGGCAATAACGTTTTTGCCTGCTTTGCAAAACCGACTAAAACATTTATTTCCTCCGACTATTTTGCCAAGGATTTGTTTACAAATGCGACTAAATCATAGCCAAAATTTTGAGCGTTATCAGGACTATGAGATGTTCTTTAGTATTATTTTTTATGTCTATAATGAACTCCTTGTTCCTTCTTAGAATGATTATTGACGAGATTACTTATGCTGAAGGCGGAATACTGCAAGTTAAACTCAAGCCGATTTTTGAAGCTTTAAGAGTAATAAAACATGTAAGTACCAATTCTGAAGCAGAAAATGTCAGAAAAACGAAAAAGCCCGCAGATAGTGAGGTTTTGAAATATCTAAGCGACTTCATAAAAATCGCTGTTGTAAAAGAACAGTCGGTTTGAGAAGAAAGAACAGAGATTTTGATAATTATTCAAAATCTAAATTCTTGATATTTTCTATATCAGTAGAACTTTCCCAATTTTTATCGTAGAATTTATTCTCAACAAATTTATGAAAAGATGAATATTTCCAATCTTTCACGTTTTTTACATAACCATGTTTTACGGGATTGTAATGTATATAGTTTATATGCTTGTTAAGCTCTTCTTGTGAGTAAATCGTATGTTCAAAATATCTGCGTTGAAATACACCTTTTTCACCTTTGTTGACATAACCGTAGGTTGGGGTTTCTACCCCAACATCATAATTTTTGGAAAAATAATATTTTATAGATGTAATTATTTTTGGATATTTTTTTATATTATCAGGGTTTAAAATCATATGAATATGATTTGGTAATACGCAAATTGCAATAATATCAAAATTATAATGTTGTTTTGCATTTTTAAAAGAAACTCTGAGTAATTCAATATTTTTAACAAATATATCTTTGCGATTATATGCAACAACAATTAAATGTACATAACTATTAGGAACAAAAACTCTTTTGTAATTCATAAGTTGATTTTACAATAAAAGTTATTGTTGGGGTAGAAACCCCAACCTACAAACTTCATAAAAATCGCTGCAAATCGCAAGGTTATAACCCTCGAAACACGCATTATTCCTAACAAAAACCTCTGACGAGGCTAAATTTAAAAATGGGGCGGGTGGTGGGATTGTCTTGCTGCGCCTCGCATTAAACGGGTCTTCGCATTTTGCTTTATGTGGCTATTGCCACAAGCAAAA
>CACXFH010000073.1 GCA_902766975.1 uncultured bacterium
GACTTCTCTTTATTAGCGGGAGACGAGGCTCGAACTCGCGACATCCTCCTTGGCAAGGAGGCATTCTACCACTGAATTACCCCCGCTTATTTGATTTACTTTTCTATAATACATGCAAAAAAAAATTTTGCAAGCACTTTTTATTCTTTTGCTTATATATAAGAACTTTATCGCGTTTTTACTCTGTTTATATGACCTCAAATGAACAAAATTATGTTTTAATCGTTCTACAAATATAAGATGGAAAAGGTATAATTTTGAATATTTATAAAAATTTAACAACCGCTTTTTTACTTGGCTCTCTCATTTTGCCGGCTCCGGTTTTGGCAATCGAAGATTCTGCAGCGACTGCGGATATGTCCAATATCGCTGTTCAACAAGTTGAAGCGCCAACAATTAAGGTCAAAAAAGGCTCTGTTCTTTCGCTGAATGATTGTATTGCTATCGCCCTGAATAACAGTCCTGAAGTACGCACCGCTCAACATGATTATTGGATAACGAAAACTGATATAAACATTGCAAAATCCCAGTTTTTCCCCACTATCAATGTTGGTGCAGGATACGATTTTACTGATACTAAAATTGCAAGCCGTACTTCTGATATAAATTCAACAAATCTGAATGCAACTTTAAATATGCTTCTGTTTGATTTTGGCAAAACTTATGCTCAAATTAAAATGCACAAATTCTACCTTATTGCTGATGAATATACTTTCTACAATGCGGTCAGAACTGTTACGTTTGATGTTAAACAAAAATATTACAGGGTTCTTGCTGCCCGTGCAAATGTTCTTATAAATCAGGCCTATGTCGATATAAACGAACGTAATTATCTTCGTACTAAAGCATACTATGATGAAGGTCTGAAATCAAAAATCGATCTTGTAAATTCGGAAGTCACTTTGAGCGATTCAAAAATTAAGCTTATTGACTCTGAAAATGCATATGAAAATGCGATTGTAAATTTAAATAACTCAATGTATTTGATTGAAGCACCTAATTATTCCATAGAGGCCGTATTTGGCTTGAATTTGACGGATAATACAGCTCCTGTAGATTTGGGCAAGTTTGAAAAAATCAGCGAAAAAGAATCGAGCAAAACTCCTGCTGGGGTTTCTGATGCGACTTTGACATCCGAAATCGAAAAGCTTGAATTACTTACTGATTATAAAATTGAGAAATTTCCGTATTCGTTTGACGAATGTCTGAAAATGGCACAGAAAAATCGTGCGGATTTGAAAGCATACCGCTCAACTGTTGATGCTATAGATGAAAATTTGCTCTTTATTAAACGCAATTTTTATCCTGCAATTACAGCCAATGCGGGCTACGGGCTAAGAGATAACAGCGTGTCCACAACGACAAATTCTTTAAATGTCGGGGTGAATATTTCAAGCAGTTTGAATATTATGGCGCAAAAAAACAGAGTTGATGCAGGAAAATATCATCTCGATATCGCAAAAATTACATTAAAAAAACTTGAAGATGATATATATTTTCAGGTCCAAAATGCGTATGTAAATGTTGTTCAGCTTGCAAAGCAAATTCCTTTGCAAGCTGTCAAAGTGCGTCAAACAAGGGAAAATTACGAGCTTGCTGAGGGACGATATTATGTAGGTTTAAGCGATTATTTAGAGTTGCAAAACGCTAAATTAAACTATAATAATGCGCAACACTCATACATAAATGCAATTTATTTGTATAATGTTGCTGTTGCTAATTTGGAAAGTGTAATATCATATCCGCAAAAGATTACAAAAACTTTAGAGGTAAAACATAATGGACGTAAAAAACAAAATAAAGGAAGCAATTAAAAATAAGAAGATAATTGTTGCTGCAACTATTGTCGTGATTGGTGCAGGTATATTCTTTTTCCACAATAATAATAAGGTGCAATATCAGACAAAAGATTTGGAACGCTGTACAATAACTCAGGTTGTTGAAGCGTCAGGAACAATAAATCCGGTTAATATTGTAAGTGTCGGTTCTACGGTATCAGGGTTGATGAAGGCGATTTATGTCGATTATAACACCGAAGTCAAAAAAGGTCAGTTGCTCGCGCAGATTGACCCTGCAACGTTTCAGGCTCAGGTTGATCAGCAAAGAGCGCAAATCAATAATGCTCAGGCAAATTTGGCAAGGTTAAATGCTGAAATGGTTTATGCAAGAAAAACTTATGAAAGATATAAAAATTTGTATGACAAAAATTTTATAGCAAGAAGTGAATTGGATAAAGCAGAGAGCGATTATTTATCAAAGCTTGCTTCAATAGGCGCCCAACGAGCATCAATTTCTCAGGCTCAGGCAAGTTATAAAACTTCTATGACAAATTTAGGCTACACCAAAATTATTGCCCCTGTTGACGGTACGATAATTAAACGTGCGGTTGATGTCGGTCAGCCGGTTGCAGCAAGCTTTCAAGCACCGGAATTATTCACAATCGCTCAGGATTTAAAGAAAATGCAAATAGAAGTAAATGTATCTGAAGCTGATATTGGTAAAGTAAAAGAAGGGCAAAAAGCAGAATACACTCTTGACGGTTATCCGGATGCAACTTTTCATGGTATCGTTACTCAGGTACGTTTAAATTCAACAACAACATCAAATGTTGTAACCTATACTGTAATTGTAAGTGTTGATAATGAGGACTTGAAACTCAAACCCGGAATGACAGCAAATGTTTCAATAATAACGAGTCAAAACAAAGATGTTTTGTGTGTGCCGTCTGTAGCTTTAAAGTACACTCCGGAAACAACAGGGGTAAGATACAAAGAACAGGGGATTTGGATACTTGATGACAACCGTCCCGTAAGAATACCCGTAAAAGAAGGGGCAAGCGACGATTCAAATGTTCAAATTATTACTAATAAGTTAAAGGTTGGAGATAAAATTATAGTCGGCTCAACCGGCAAAGCAGGTAAAAATATTGGGCAAACAAGACGCCGCGGCGGTCCTCCGGGAATGTTTTAGAGGTGAAATGAATTTAATAGAAGTAAGACATGCAATAAAAACATATTCTACAGGTGAAGAATCATTCAATGCATTGGATGATGTATCTTTGAGTGTCAAAAAAGGTGAATTTGTTGCAATAATGGGCACATCGGGCTCCGGCAAATCTACTTTTATGAATATGCTCGGAACTCTTGATAAACCGAATTCAGGAGAGTACTACCTTGACGGACAAGACATGTTGCATCTTGACTCCGATAGCCTTGCAATGATGCGCTGCGAAAAAATGGGTTTTGTTTTTCAAGGATTTAACCTCATATCAAGAACTTCTGCCCTTGATAATGTCTGTTTGCCTATGATTTATAAAGGCATACCCGAAAAAGAACGAATTGAGCGAGGGCGCAAGGCACTTGAAATAGTCGGATTAAAAAATAGGGAAGACCACATGCCAAACCAGATGTCAGGCGGTCAACAGCAGCGTGTTGCAATAGCAAGAGCGCTTGTAAACGATGCCCCGTTGATTCTTGCCGACGAGCCGACAGGAAACTTAGACACAAAAACAAGTATTGAAGTTATGAAATTTTTTGTATCTTTGAACGAAAAATTGGGTAAAACAATCGTACTTGTTACTCACGAACCTGATATTGCGGAGTATACTCAGCGTATTGTAAAATTTAAAGACGGGAAAATTGTACTCGACCAACCAAAAACGGAATGGCTCAAACACAGAAACAGGGAAACATAAAATGCTTGATTTTAAATCAATATTAAAAATGGCGACGACATCGCTAAAAATAAACAAAATGCGCTCGATGCTCACCAGTTTGGGCATAATCATCGGGGTAAGCGCAGTAATTATTATGCTTGCTGTCGGTTCGGGGGCAAGTAAAAAAATTGCCAAAGATATGGAATCGATGGGAAGCAATCTTCTTATGATTCGTTCTGCTTCTGCAAAAACAGGCGGTGTGCGTATGGGCGCAGGTTCAAAGCCGACACTTACAATGAAAGATGCCCAAGCAATTGAAGAAAAAGCAAGAGGTATCCTTGCCGTTGCGCCATACAGTGCCGAAGGCAAACAGGTTACTTACGGCAATCAAAACTGGTCAACCTCAATAGCCGGAACTACAATGGCTTATTTTATGATAAGAAATTATGAAATAGACTCAGGACGCGGTTTTTTACCCGATGATTCAAAAAACGGAACCAAAGTCGCTGTAATCGGTCAAACCGTTTCAACAGAACTCTTTGGAGATGTTGACCCGATTGGCAAAACAATAAGAATTGGTAATATTCCGTTTAAAGTTATCGGACTTTTAAAAAGTAAAGGCTCAAGCGGAATGGGACAAGATCAGGATGATTTGGTGTTTATTCCTATTACCACGGCACAAAGAAAAGTTTTCGGAACAGATTTCCCCGGCACCGTTAATATGATTACAGTAAAGGCTCAAAATGATGACGTTATAAAAATGGCACAAGAAGATATTGAAGAAATCTTAAAAGCTCGTCACCATATCGGCGCAAAACAGGATAATGATTTTGAAATCCGAAATCTTGCCGAAATGCAGGAAACAATAAAATCCGCCACTAAAACAATGTCACTTCTGTTAGGCGCAATTGCCGGTGTATCTCTGATTGTCGGTGGTATTGGGATTATGAATATTATGCTTGTATCAGTAACAGAACGTACAAAAGAAATCGGTATACGTATGGCAATCGGTGCAAAAGCATCCGATATTCGAATTCAGTTTTTAATAGAATCGTTTTTATTATCAATCTCGGGCGGACTTGTGGGTGTTTTTGTCGGAATAATAGGGGCTCATCTTATGCATTCACTTGCAGGGATGAATATTGCCATTACATTATCGTCAATAATCCTGTCTTTAGGATTTTCTGCCGCAATTGGTGTAGGATTCGGTTATTATCCAGCATATAAAGCTTCACTTCTGAATCCTATTGATGCTTTACGTTATGAATAACAAAACGAGATACTTATTTGTATCTCGTTTTTATATAGTGTAATTTTCTCTCGGCATTATGTTTTAGGTTGATTGCGTCTTTGCTTGTTCTGCTTTTTCAGATTTTTTACCCTTGATTTTATTGATTAACCAGCCTATAGAATGATCCCACGCCCATTTCAATCCTTTACCGGTTGCTTTTAATAGCCCCGGTGTTGCTGCTAATGCTCCTACGCACATACCTACACCCATTGCTTTACTCATCCCGCAGCTCATCATAGGACTGCAAAAGCCGTTGCCAAATAGTGACATCGTTGGACGATAATACATTCCGCCCATTGGCATCATGCCCATACCCATCATAGACTTGCCGTAACCCTGAATATTTATGTTTCTTGTTATTCTTATACTCATAATAATCTCGCTCAAAAATTCTCTTATATATATAAAGTATTTTTGTCTATAAAAATTGATTAATTTGTATATATCAAGTTAATAATTCTTAATAATTTAATTAATTTTGCTATGCTTGACATTATTGAATAATTCGTGTTATTATTACACTTGTAAAAGAGGTGTAAATGAAAAATCATTCACGACGCAGTAAACGAAATTCAAAAAGGCTTATTTTAAATTAAAATAAACCCGTTGCGCCGTGTTGAAGATAAGTTTAAAAGAGCCTGAGGATGTTTCCTAAGGCTCTTTTATTCCCTCACCCGAATTTCTAACTTTCGCAAGCTGCTCAAGTTGAAATTCTACCCTC
>CACXFH010000074.1 GCA_902766975.1 uncultured bacterium
TCGACTGTCATGACCTGAGCCGCAATATCAGGATAATAATATATAAACTTTAATTCACTCTTAGTTAAAGGCTTTTGAGTGTGGACATTTGCATATCGAACAAGTTCAAGGATATTTCTTGCTTCGTGCTCATCTTTGAATTCAAGTTCAAGATTGTTATATACGTTTCTGAATCCTTTGATTCCACCGTATTCGCCGGTTGTAATCATTCTTCCGGTTTCAATGATTTCAGGTTCGCCTCTGCCGAGTTCTTCAAAATCATAGAGCTCATAATTCCTTCTGTCTTTCAATGCACCGTCAGCATGTATTCCTGACTCATGAGCAAAAGCATTGTCACCAACTGCAGGCTGATTCATAGGAATCGGAACTCCAAAGGCATAGGCGGTATATTTTGCAATCTGCCATGCCTTATCAAGCCTTATATTTTCATCAATTTTGTATTTGCCTCTAAACCCTGCAGATTTTAAACAGCCCAAAAGGCAGGAAACCAAATCAGCATTGCCGGCGCGCTCACCCATACCGTTTATTGCGGTATTTATATACGCATCAACACCGGCATCAATTGCAGCCTTTGCACCAATTATAGAACAAGCGGCAGCCATACCCAAATCATTGTGAAAATGCATTTCAATCGGCATTTCAATGGCTTTTGCAATTGTATAAATTCTGTCATAAGTTGTTAACGGATCTTCGCTGCCTAAAGTATCACAATATCTGAAGCGATGAGCGCCTGATTTTTTTGCTTCTTTGCCATATTTAATAAGAAAATCAATATCACTTCTTGAAGCATCTTCAGCGTTTACTCCTATTATCCTTGCTCCTTTATCAACGGCACATTCGACAGCTTCTTTTGTCATTCTGATTATGTCATCAGGGGTCTTTTTCCCGCCATATTTTCCATTAATCATTTGTTCCGATGTGGATTGAGAAAGGTTTACATATTGCAAATCAGGGACATTTTTGAATGACAATTCTACATCGTCCGCAATCCCGCGCATCCAACCTGACAATTTTGTTTTTGTGATAACACCGCGTTTTACAAGCTCCAAATTACCGTTAAGATAATTCAACTCGTGTTTTGTTGTCGGGAATCCGAATTCAGATTGTGTTATTCCCATACTGTTGAGCATTAAATTAATTATTGTTTTTTGAAGTTTTGCAAGCCCTAAGCGGGAAGTCTGCACACCGTCACGATTTGTTACATCCACAAAATATATTCTGTTATCGCTCATTTTTGTCCCCTTTTGTCTACATTATTATAGTATAAAAATATCTTAATCAACTTGATTTTTTATATATAATTAATTAAAATGGTGTAAAGAGCGCTTATGAAAAACGATACAAGCATATTAGATAAAAAAATAGCAAAAGAAGTTAAAACAGGGAATGTAAAATCTGCAATTGAATTATGTCAGGTAGGATTGGCTAAAGACCCGACAAATGCACAATTGCATCTTCGTTTGGGCGATTTATATCTTGCATGGCATTTAGATATTTATTCATCAAGCCAATATATTGATGAAGCAATAACTGAATACCAAATGGCACTTGAATCTATTGATACTCCGGAATTGTATTATAAAATCGGAATTGCTCAATATCATAAAGGGGACTTGGACAAGGCTGTAAATTATTTTAATACTGCGATTAGAAAAAATCCAAAATATGCCAAAGCTTATTATATGTTAGCCGAAACTTATACAAAAAAGGCAAGGTTCACAGATGCTACGGATAACGCAAAACTTGCAATAAAATATTCCCCTTTTTCAAGTTCTTGCGCACATAATTTACTCAAAAGCCTGTATCAGGTATCCTCATTTAGAGTTTTTAAAAATAAAATAATGGCATTTTACGAACACATAATGTCAATTTTGACATTGCCGTTTGATGTTGAAGCGATAAAAAGAGTAAAAGAATCATTATCATACGCAAAATTTTTGCCTATATTATTAAAAGGCTATATCGCAGTTCAGACAAAAGGTATAGATAATGCGCTTGATATATATATAGAAGCGGTAGACAAGGCTCCGGGGTTTGTACCGTTATATTGCCTTTTAGGGGACATATATTCATCATTGGGCAGATTTGAAGATGCAATAACAGAATATAAAATGGCAATATGGCTTGACAGTCTGAACATTCCCGCATATCGTCA
This sequence comes from uncultured bacterium, assembly GCA_902766975.1. Classification (GTDB taxonomy): domain Bacteria; phylum Cyanobacteriota; class Vampirovibrionia; order Gastranaerophilales; family Gastranaerophilaceae; genus Zag111. Next base: position 2,156 of record CACXFH010000074.1, read on the forward strand.
CCTTTGCAGAGCTTATGAAGATTTAGGCGATTACGATAATGCTGTTGAAATTTATAACAAATTAATTCAGATTATGCCTAACATGCCGGAATTCCACTCCGGTTTGGCAAATATTTTGTATATTAAAGGGGATGTTGATGGTGCGGTTTCACATTTCCAAACAGCAATTACCCTTAATCCGAACAAGGAATGGACAAGTGTTGTCAATCAAACTTTAGGATTTGTTTTTCAAGAATCTAAAAAAGATCTTGATGCTGCAATCACATCTTATCAAAGTGCATACCTTTTAACCCCTGAGGATATTGATATATATGTAAATTTAGGCAGCGCTTTTTATGATAAAGAAGATTTTGAAAATGCGCTTACAGTCTATCGCAATGCTCTTGAACTTGACCCTAAAAATGCAAAAATTCATTGCAATTTAGGATTTTTGTATTGGGGTAAAGGAGATACACAAGAAGCGATAAGAGAGTATGAGCATGCCATTGAATATGACCAAACTTATGCAATTGCGTATAATAATTTAGGAGTAATTTATCTTGATGATTTGGGGCGGGTAGCACAGGCTATTGAAATGTTTAAAAAAGCTGTTGAAAATAACCCTAATTATGCCCTTGCACATTTCAACCTTGCTCGTTCCGTTGCAATTACAGGAGATAAAATTGAAGCGGCGAAATTATATCAGATTGCGCAGGATGTAAATAAAATTACACAAGAAATTGATCCGCAAGATATTACGGACAAGATTAACGCATTATTTGATTAGCCCTTTACATTTTCAAAAGAACTTTAAGAGTATCTTTTTCCTTATTCTTTTCAAATGCTTTTTCAGCATCATCCATTGAATATATACCTGAAATCAACGGAGAAAAATCAACTTTTTCTGATTTCAAAAGTCTTAGTGCCGGCGGAAATTGACCGCATCTTGAGCCTAAAACGGTAATTTCATCAATAACAATCGGAGCAAGATTTAGTTCTTTTCCTGTTGCGACCGTGCTTTTTAATACTAATACCCCGCGAGGCTTAGTCAAAGCAAGCGAAGTTTCAAAACCGTTCACAGAGCCGGTTGCTTCAACAACAACATTATATTTTTTCTCGATTGGGAAATTACTTAATAATGATGTATTTACCCCTTGTGCTCTTGCAATATCCAACTTATTTTGATGTTTACCAACCAGAGTTACATTAAGATTTTGCGCATTTAATGCCAAAGCCGTAATTAAACCCAATTTGCCATCCCCAAGCACTACAACTTCATCCATAGGTTTTATATGTAATTGTTCATTTATTTCCAAAGCCGCAGCAAGCGGTTCAACAAATACAGCCTGAGTATCCGGTACATTATCCGGCACCTCAAACAAAACTTCAACCGGCATAGTAAAATATTGAGCAAAAACTCCGTCCTTGCGCCAAATTCCTAAAGTGTGTCTGTTCGGACAATGACGGTAATTTTTCTTTGCACACCATTCACAATCAGGTTCCTTGCACCCGTAGCTGATTTCAGGCACTACTCTTTTACCGATTAGCGATTTATCGTCAGAATTCACATCTTCAACCACTCCGACGGCTTCGTGCCCTAAAATCCCGACATATCCCATATAACCTTTAGTTATTTCATAGTCAGTATTACAAATGCCTGCCATTGTAACACGCACAAGAGCTTCCCCTTTTTGTGGGACAGGCTTTTCGTAATTTTCAACAAATTTTAATTCTTTATCAAATACCAATGCTTTCATAATTTCTCCTTATATATAACCGAACGCATTACCGGCGGCTTTAATTAAGTTTACTTACAAAATATTATACCTATATATAATACCATAGTCAGAATTTAAATTGTAAACAGTTTGTATGCAACCATTAATGCAGATTATAGTCATAGACAAATAATTGGCATTTTTCAAACAAGTTTTCCTATGGCAGAATTTTTGTATAAATCTTTGTTCACTCTTAAATTTTATTAATAATCAGGTGCAAAAAATATATTGTTCTGTTTTAATATAAGCATGACTTTTGAGATATTGAGAAAACAACCAGTGAAATTCTATCATCAAAACGGACTCAAAATTTTTGAACCGTTCAAAGCCGTTGACAAAAATAAAAAAACTCTTGAACTTTCGTGGAATTTAAAACCTGATTATTCATCAATCATGGCTAAAAGTACATATAACAACGACATGAGTATTTATAATATCGATACAACACACAACGGCTTCAAAGGAATTTCACTTGTTGCAAATCCTCAAAAAAAAGAAATCGGTGAAGTTCTTAACCTTGCCTCTCTGATTACATTTAAAGAAAATAATATAAGTCATTTCGATGTTTTTGCACTCAGAGATTATATTCAATTTTATGCGAAATACGGTTTTAATATTTTTTCGAATAATATAAATGAAATATTACATAATTTGAAATATTTGGCAAAGAGCAAAGAAGAAAAATTTTCTGATATGGTTTATTCCGCTAAGTACTTTAGAAGTCAACTTGAAAAAAATGCAACCACAGATAATAAACTACTAAGTAACAATTTAATAAGCGATTATTTAAGAACACTTTCAAGAAACGGTAGAAAAATTGATGCGGATGATTTGTATTCTCATACGCACATGCGATTTTCATCTCTTGACGAAATCAGAAACAGGGATTATCTGAACGAACTTTTAGATAAACATGAAATAAATTACAAGATATAAATATGAAAATAGATAAATTTAAAGTAGAGGAGTGGTTTAATAAGTACGAACACAAGGCAATATACGATCTTGCAGACACTTGTGTTGAATCTTTATCCGTAAATGAACTGCTTGATATTACAAATGCAAATTTAACGGAACTGTACACAAGAAAACTGAATTACGGAGATATTCACGGCTCAAACAAATTAAAGGACTCAATTTGCACAATGTATAAAAAGCAAAGTCGTGAAAATATTACAATTACCCACGGCACAATCGGTGCAAATCAACTTGTAATGCTTTCTTTAATAGACTCAGGCGATAAAGTAGTTTCTATAATCCCTACATATCAACAACATTATTCAATTCCAAAATCTATTGGCGCAAATGTCAATATACTTTATCTCAGAGAAAAGAACAACTGGCTCCCTGATTTAGACGAATTGGAAAAACTTGTAGGACATGATACGAAAATCATTTGTATGAATAATCCCAATAACCCTACAGGTGCAGTTATACCTGACGATATGCTTGAGGGAATTGCACAAATTGCGCGTAGAGCAAATGCATTCATCTTATGCGATGAAGTGTACCGAGGACTCGAACACAACGGGGAAATCTCAAAATCAATTGCAGACATTTATGAAAAAGGAATTTCAACAAGCAGTGTTTCTAAAGTATTCTCTCTTGCCGGTTTGCGACTTGGGTGGATAGCAGCACCAAAGGAGGTTATTAAAGAAGTTAATCATCAAAGAGAATACAACACAATAAGCGTCGGAATATTGGATGATTATTTTGCATCCGTTGCAATTGAAAATAAAGAAAAAATTATAAAAAGAAATCTGAATAAAATCTTAGAAGGGAAAAAAGTCCTCACTAATTGGCTAAAAAACGAAAAGTACTGTCATTGTTCTATCCCGCAGGGTGGAACAACCGCATTTGTAAAATATGATATTGATATGAAATCAACAGACTTATGCAAAAAATTGCAGCAAGATACAGGTGTAATGATTCTCCCCGGTGAAACTATGGAACTTGACGGTTATTTGAGAATCGGATATGGTAATAATCCCGACAAATTAAAAAAAGCTCTTTATATATTTTCAGATTGGCTTGAACATCAATAAACCCTTACTTTAATAATCAGAGTAAGGGCAAAACTTTTATATTTCGGCTTATATTATAAGTCGGCATCGCTATACCAACTATATTAATTGTTACTTAGGACCAATCTTAATGTTGCCAAGCTTTCAATTGATAACATTACATGACGATTATGTTGTTCTTCTGAAATATCAAAAATTCTGATAATTCTTTGGATTTCTGCCAAATCTTTATATGAATCGATTTTATAAACATTTTCAATTGGATCTGAAACTACCGACATCATTGCATTTAATTCTTGTTCTTTCATAATAACCGAGTATCCTCTTTATTCCTATATACATTTATATAAAGTATTTTTTTATGAAAGAATTGCCTTTTTTGCTATATTTACATTAATATTTCGTTACATTTTGTTCTAAAACCCGTAAAATAAGGACGATGCAAATATCTGTATCGTCCTTATTTAATTTAGTTTTAATTAAAACTTTTTATGTCAGAGCAAATGTCATATCAGCTTCGACACAAATTTTACCGTCAACTGAGCCAACTCCGTGAGCTTTGCAGATGGGTCCTTTGAGTTTTGTTAATTCAACTGTCATCTCAAATTTATCGCCCGGTCTTACGATATTTTTAAATCTTACCCCATCAACGCCAGCATACAAAGCAAGTTTACCTTTATTTTGAGGCAACGACAGCAAAACAGGAGCAGAGCATTGAGCCAATGCCTCAAGCTGTAAAACTCCGGGCATAATCGGATTTCCGGGGAAATGCCCCTGAAAGAATGCTTCATTCATTGTCAAGTTTTTGTAACCTTTTGAATACTTGCCGGGTACGCATTCTGTAATTCTGTCCACCAATAAAAACGGATATCTGTGTGGCAACATTTCCATTATTTCCATAATATCCATTGAAACAGTTTCTTCTTTAATTTCTTCTGTCATTTTTTTCCCTTTCTGCTCTATGTAAGGAAGTAAGAAAGTAAGTATGTTAGTAAGAATTTACAACTTGTTTCCTTAATCCTAATACTAAAGCTTTAATTTTATTATGTTCCTGAATTATATTTTCTATATTTTGAATATATTTAAGTCTCTGAGCTATTATCAAATGTGTTTCTATTTCAGCAATAGAACCTATTGCAATATCAAGAAATCTTGAAGTGTCTTTGTATGATGAGCGTGCGCAACCTTCTGCAATATTTGAAGGGATTGATACGGCAGCCCTTTGCATTTGTGAGCTTAACCCATAGGTTTCATTTTTGAAAAAACCTGCAGTTAGTTCGTATATATGTATAACAAAGTCAATTGATTGTTTCCACGCTTCAAGTTCTGTATGATGCATTATCTGTAACCTCTTACTAACTTACTCACCTATTTACCCACTTACTTCTATAATTTTCTCTCTCAAAATCTTTGCTGTCTTGACATGGACTGCATGCCCTGCTTCTTTTGCAATAATTTGGCATTTTAAATCCAACGGATTTATTCCTATTAAATATAAATCTCCTATCAAATCAAGCATCTTATGCTTAATCGGTTCACAATCAGAGCGCAAATCAACAGAATATGTTCCGTCATCCATAAAACCCAAAGTGTTATCAATGTTTGCTCCTTGAGCAAAACCAAGCATCTGATATTTCTTCAAATCACGATAAAACCCAAATGTTCTGGCTTCAATAATTTCATCCTGATTTTTTGGATTGTAATTCACAAATCGTCTTTGAAGTCCGTTATGTTCATAATTAACCGCATAGGAAATAAAAAGTTCTTTATCTGGCAAAATTACCAAACTGGTCTTACCGTTTAAATAATAAACAGGCTCAGATACCGTGTATTTTTTTTCTTTCGCAAACAACGGTTTATCGATACCTGCTTTTTTAAAGGCTTCAACCCACGGCTTTGAACTTCCGTCTAATATTGGGACTTCTTCTTCACTCAGACATATATCAACAGAATTGATATGACAAAATGCAAGAGCCGCCGTCAAATGCTCTGTTAGCATAGCTTTTGATTTTTTATTCCCCAAAACAACACAATGGTCTGTCGCAAGAACATTATCCACATTTGCAACAAAAGCTTCTTGCCCTTTTACAAAATACCTTATTTGACCGGAATCAGACGGGAATATATTAACCTCGCACGGCTTGTTTTTCATCAAACCGTTTCCGCTGATTTTTACTTCTTTTTTTAAAGTAATTGCCATTTATTATTTAGCCTCTTGCTGAGATTCTTCAAATTCTTTCAATAACGGTTCAAATTTACGGAATTTTGCAAATATATCCTGAGCATCTCTCATAGTTTTCATTTGTTTTAGGAAATCTTTTCTCGGAACAGCCGGAATACCTATTATAATAGATTTTTCAGGGAACGATTTTGTTACCCCTGCCTTAGCTGTAATAATGGTATCAGAACCGATTTCAATATGATCAGCCAAACCTGCTTGTCCTGCAATAACTACCCTATCACCGATTACACAGCTGCCGGCAATACCGACTTGAGAAACAATTAAACAGCCTTGACCGACTTTACAGTTGTGACCAATCATTACAAGATCATCGATCTTTGTGTTATCCCCAATTACTGTATTTTCAATTGTCCCGCGATCAATTGCCGAATTCGCACCGATTTCTACATTGTTACCGATTACAACAGAACCGATTGACGGGATTTTGAAAATGACTTGAGAAGAATTGTCTTTTTTAATTTCTCCATCTTGTCTTGCATTTTCTATATTATTCGGATTTTCCGTTACAAAGCTGAAACCGTCAGCACCCAATGAAACCCCGTGATTTAATATAACATCATTCCCGATTTGAACTCTGTCACCAATATTTACACCTGGGTGGAAAAAGCAGTTATTACCGATTTTAACATCACTACCGATATAAGAATTGGCTAAAATCTTTGTATTATCTCCAATTACGGCATTTGGAGAAACTACTACATTCGGACCTATACAAACATTTGCGCCCAATTTGGCACTCGGGTCAACAACGGCAGTCGGGTGAATATCTTTATTTACAACAGGAGGAACGTAGAATAGATTTAACAACTTCATCATTGCAAGTCTTGGTCGTTCAACTTCAATTGTTGTCAATCCGTCAATTTGTACACCTAAAGGTACAAGTGCCGCTTTGGCTTTTGATTTTGAGAGATTTGCAATTTCTTCTTCCCCTAACGCCAACGCCAATGTATTTTCATCACTTAATAACGGCGGAGCTATTTTTGTAATTTCAGGACTTGCCGCCTTTGTTAACATCCCGCCTACTATTTGTGTAATTTCATCTACCGTGAATGATTTCATATATATCTCTCCTTATTCATAACATCCCTATATATTTATATTACAAAAAATAAGCTAAATTAGCCCGTATTATTGCAAATTGTTACAATTAAGAATTGTAAAGATTTTTTTAAGAGTAAATTTTCACTGCATAAATATCTTTATACAAGTATAGGGGAAAGGAGAAATTTACATGTCTATCACAACAAAACTCGGCAGTTTAATTATTGATGTCGGAAGCAATACCAAATGGATAAAATTCACATCAAAAAACAAAGCGTGTAATAAATGGGGATTGCGCGAAATTATCAAAGAACGTACACCTGAGAATAAATTATCAAATGTAACCTATATTTTTTCAACGAATCCTCTTTTGGGGTATCAAAGGGTGACAGGAAGCCCTGATAAAATGTGCAAATTATGGCGGTCTGTTACAAACTTGGATAATAAAGAAGCAGTAAGCGATTTACTTAACTTTTTAGAAAAAATAGGTTGGTAAACTAACCGACATTTTTAATTTTTTTTAACAGATAGACAAAAGTCGCTATTACTAATATTATCGCTATAATTTCTGCATATTTTAGCGGAAGACTAAAACCGATTTTTTCACTAAAAATAAATGACATGGTAATAAAAACGTAAAATAATGCGGGTATTAATGCGACAAGGTAATTTTTCTTTGCTTTTGCTAAAAATATAACGGCACAACACAATGTCGGAATTGCTATCAATTGATTAAAGAAAGTAAAATATCGCCATATCAGAGAAAAACTGTCGGCATTTATTTTTGACCATACAAGGATTCCAAAAACACACAATACAATAGGAATAACAATAATCAATCTTTTATGGACACTTTTTTGCTCAATATGCAAGGCTTCCGCAATTGTAATACGCAATCCTCTTAATGCCGTATCGCCTGAAGTTACGGGCAAAATTATAATTGCGATTGTAACCAGAAATGCCAAATTTAGCGGCACAAATTTATTTGCGATAATATTTACAACATTTACGGATCCTATCAAATTTTGAGGGACCAAATTTGTACTATACACATCCATTGCAGCAGCTGCCCATATAATTGCAATTAGTGATTCAAGACACATCATTCCGTAAAAAACCAATCGCCCGTCTTTTTCTTTATCAAGCGCTCTTGAAATTATTGTCGCTTGCGTGGAATGAAAACCCGATAATAAACCGCAACTCACAGTCATAAAAAACATCGGTATAAGAGGTAATTTATTGGGATGAATATTGAAATTTGATAAGCTCAAATTCTCCAGATTTACTCCTTTTACCATAAAACCAATCAGTAAAAATCCGGTACCCGCAATTAACAGAATGCCTAATATCGGATAAAATTTTCCTATTATTTTATCAATAGGAAACAAAGTAGCAATAATAAAATATCCTAAAATTACAATGTATGTACAAAAAACTTTTGGATCTGTTATTACAAAATCTTTTACCCCCATAAATCTATCAACAAAAATGTCACCCGCGGTATATACAAAAACCGCTGCAAGCAACAACAGCATTATTGAAACTATTACCATAAAAATTTTAAAAGCATTTTGCCCCAGATATTTTTGAATTAATCCCGTAATTTGGGCGCCCTTATTGCGCACAGACAACATTCCCGCAAAATAATCATGAACCCCGCCCGCAAAAATACAGCCAATCGGAATTAGTATAAACGCAATCGGTCCGAATAAAATTCCTTGAATTGCCCCTATAATAGGACCCATGCCTGCAATATTTAACAGATGAATAAGAGCATTCCTCTTTTTTGACATAGGAATAAAATCCACTCCATCATTATCATTGTGAGCGGGCGTTGCATTATCACTCGGCGCAAATATCCTCTCAATATACTTTGAATAAAATAAATAACCCAAGATTAATATTACTATACTCAGAATAAATGTAACCATATTAAATATTATATATGCACTATTATATTTAAGCAAAATTATTAATATTATAAATCTATATTTACTGAAATTTTCAAACAATTTTTATTTTTATTAAAACTTGAAATAAATAAAAGGACTGTACGTCGAAGCAGCAATAGAAGAAATTGATAAAATCAGCAGCAATATTAGACATATATCCACACATATATTTGTTTTGGGGTTATTTTTAAACGGGACTTTTAAGAAATTTTTAAATATGGATAATGCGCCTAAAATAGCAACCGTAAGAATTATAAATTCATAACCGCTCAAATAATAAACAATTGTATACTTTGCTTCAGCGGATGAATCAATAAAAAACAGTTTCTTTAAAAATGATATGGTGTATGAAAAATCAGGAGAACGCAAAAAGAAGTATGACACCGCCAAAACAGGTATCATATACAAATGATGCAGGGCTTTTTTGAAATTTCCCGTAACATCGTTACTCCAACCTGTAAGTTTTTCAAGTATTACTACAATTGCATTATACAAACCTAACATAAGCATATTCATATTTGCACCATGCCATATACCAATAATAAAAAACGCAATAAAGAGATTAAAATAATGGCGAACGGTACTGCACCTGCTACCTCCCAATGGTATATATATATATTCCTTTACCCAAGTACCCAATGAAATGTGCCACCTATGCCAAAATTCCGTATATGATTTTGACAAAAGAGGAAAATTAAAATTCCCCTTTATTTCAAAACCGAACATTTTACACAAGCCCACTGCCATATCCGCATAACCGCCAAAATCATTATAAATTTGAAATCCGAAACAAATGACACATAACCAAGCCTCAATATAAGTCAGCCCTGAAACAGGTTCATAAATAATTTTATCAACGGCAACACCCAATGTGTTGGCAATTAAAACTTTCCTTGCTAATCCGAGAATAAATAGCCGCAACCCTTCATAAAATTTATCTAATGTTTCAACCCTGGAATCAATTTGCTCAGCAATGTCATGATATTTTACGATAGGACCTGCTATTAATTGAGGGAACAAAGTAATATACAAAGCCAATTTATACAGATTTTCTTGCGGTTTAATGTTACCTCTGTATACGTCCACCGTATAACTAATTGCCTGAAAGGTATAAAACGATATACCCAACGGCAATGCAACATGTATGATATCAGCATTTGTCTTAAAAACAGCATTAAAACTTTCCAAAAGAAAATCCGCATATTTGAAATAACACAAAAATCCAAGGTCAGTTATTACTGTTAAAGTCAAAAAGACTTTTTTATACCTCTCGTATTTACAGATTAAAATTGTACCCGCATAATTAACCAAAATAGTTGCAAACATTACAAACAAAAATTTTGGTTCACCCCAGGCATAAAATACAATGCTTGCCAAAAGTAAAATTGCATTGCGAAATTTTTTAGGCGATAAATAATATAAGCCTAAAACAACAGGTAAAAATACAAATATGAAAGTTATTGATGAAAATAGCACTATATACTCCTGACAATTGTATTTTACATTAGTATAAAATACACAAATCAATAAGACAAAATTTATGCAAATACCTTAATTTAAATCATTTAATACCCCCAGTTTTTTGATGAATGTATATCCTATGTAAATTACAAAAATATCCGGATTATAATTGTCTAATTCCTTGCCGTAATACTTGAAGAATTTAAATTGTTCAAAATCATCTTTTGGAATATTTTTAGGACCGTTCAATCTTATTTTTCGGACATTTCTGAATGAATACGGAAGAATATCCATCAAATTTTCACTAAAAGAATCTCCAAATACCAAAACTTTTAAATTGCTGCCTTGCGGATAATAATACTCATTTTTTATTAACATATCCGTTTCAGTACTTGAAGTTTTTAATTTTGCTTTATTTTTATGCGTATAGTACCTGTAATCCGTATCAAGGAACTTATTACACAATTGACTCGGGAATGCGGCATATTCACACTCGTTCCCTTCAACTAAAACTCTACGTCTTTCAACTAGAACTTTTTTTCCGTATGTATAATGAAAATCCTCCGGCTTCACGATTTTTACCCCATGAAAATCTTTTTTTATTTCGGACATCAGAGCATTATAAGCAACAAAAGCACCGTCACAAGTAGCATGAGTATCAGTCTTATAAAATAAAAGGTATTTTTGATGTTTAGAAGCAGCCTGAAATTCTTTCAAAGGAAAAATTAAATTTACATCATATTTTTTGTTTAACGCTGACAGTATTTTTCCTGTTTTTTCATAATTTTTCAAATTCGCTATATTTGAACCGTAAATCATACCTTTTTTAGGGACAATAACAATATAAAATTTAATATTATGTTTTTTACAATATTTATCAAACGCACTTAACTGTTTATATATTTTATGCTGATCTATTTTATTGTTAAAAGTACTTATTCGCAAAAGAGAATACATAAATTTATTTTTTTTATCAGCAACAACTTCATTAAAATGAGCGAACCGACCAGGGAAATAATATTTTATATGACTGTTAAGGTAAATTAACTGCATTCGCCCTAAAAAACGATCTTTTATCCAACTTTCAAAATTCTTACCATAATTGAGATTTAATTTATGATTATTTTTATTATAAATAGGGATATATAATGCCAAGTCCCGTTCCTCTGCAATAGATTTGTTTAATTTATTTATGTATATAGCAGGAAAAATTATAATTAATATAAATATGACCGTAAATATTTTATACCAAGCTTTACCGGAACTTGAAAATATCGGGGTTAAGATTTTTTTATTTATATAACCTGCAGATAACAAAGCTGTTACAAAAGTCAATATTGATATTAAAATTAAAAAATCACATTTAAATAAAAAAGCATAATTTGTGGCAGCATGTACAAATTTCGGGTAATAAATATAAACAAATTTGTTATTTTCTGCGATACTTTCAACAATCTGCACAGTATTGTAATTTAGCCAAAAATTGCACGAAAATATAATAACCAAAAAGGTTGTCAGTAATGAGATAAACAGTCTTTTTTTTAAAGTGATTTGATTTATTTCCATATAATTTATATTGTTATTCTGTTAATAATATAGTATATCCTCAAAATTTTGTATTCTAAAAAACAAATTATGACGGGCATTTTTCACAATCTTCAGCCTTTGGGCATAGAAATCTTTTTGAGCTTTCACATTGAATATCGGGTCATTTTCGCCTATTATTGCCCAATCAAAAATATCTTTTATACTGTGTTTTTTCGCTGAATACAATTTTTTTAGAGATTTAAATTCTTTTTTGCAGCTATCGATTGTCCTGTGTGAATGATGGAATTTGCTGAATTCTTCATCTGTTTTTATCAGATAATTTCGTGCAAAATCATCTGCTGTTTCTTCCGTAATATTACACAAAACATCTTGCATCTCTTTAGTAATGCCGTAATGTTCATCAAACAAGTACGGATTACCGCTCAGTGCTATTTTTCGTTTCATTTCAAAATTAAAATTAAAAACTGAAGCTACAAATACACCTGCTGAAAAGCCGATTAAATTTACTTCTTTATACTTTGAAAAATCAAAATTTAAACTCAAATCCATATCGGAATAGTCATATAACAATAAAATATCACTTTTTGACTTTAAGTGTTCAAACTCATACTCATCACACCCATAACCGGTGAAAAATAATATTATGCTATCCGAATCATTATCAATTAAATACATTTTCATATTTGATAATTATACCGCAGCCTCTTGTTTTTTAAATTGCATTTCATAAAGAGCTTTGTATTGACCGTTTTCAATATTCATCAATTCTTCATGGGTTCCGAGTTCTACAAGTTCACCTTCATTTATAACAGCAATTCTGTCCGCATTTTTAATTGTTGATAATCTGTGGGCAATAATGAATACCGTTCTGTCTTTCATTAAATTATCCATTGCCTTTTGAACAATTGCCTCTGATTCATTATCGAGAGCAGAAGTTGCCTCATCTAAAATGACAATAGGAGCATTCCTCAGCATAGCTCTTGCTATGGCAACTCTCTGTCTTTGACCGCCTGACAATGTTAACCCTTTTTCTCCCAGTTGTGTATCAAGTCCTTGCGGGAGTTCTGAAAGCATATCTTGCAGGTGAGCAAATGAGATAGCCTGATTTAATTCATCATCTGAAGCCTTATAATTTCCCATCATTATATTTTCACGAATAGTACCCGTATATAAGAAATTATCCTGAAAGACCATCGAAATATTTTTCCTTAAAGATTCAATCGTATACTCTTTAATATCGACATCATCTATTTTTATGGCTCCGAATTGAATATCATAAAAACGCGGAATGAGATTTACCAATGTGGTTTTACCCCCTCCGGAATTCCCGACAATTGCCAGTGTTTCATTTTTAGCGACTGACAAATTCAAATTTTTTAACACAGGTTGATTTGAAACATATTCAAAATTAACATTTTCAAATTTTATTGAGTCACTTATTCCTTTTAATTCTTTTGCATTTGGAGAATTAACAATTTCAGATTTTAAATCAAACAATTCAAAAACCCTGCCTAATGCAACGAAAATATTTTGGATGCTGGTCAAGGTATTACCAAGTGTTTTTACAGGTTTATACAAAAGTAATAAAGAAGTTACAAAAGAGGCGAAACTCCCTGCTGTCATATCACCGCTATTAATCAGATATGTTCCGACTCCGAGCACGGTTGCAATACCTAATGAAGCAATTATATACATAATAGGGGACATCCAACCGGAGCGCTTGTATAAAGACATATTTACATTAAAAGAATTCCAAATTTGCTCTTTAAAATATTTACTTTGTCTTTCCTGTAAACCGTACGCAGCCATTACTTTGTTGCCGGCATAAGTTTCATTAATGTTTGTTGTGATATTCCCGCCAATAACCATATTTTTATTGGAAGCACTTTTTATTCTTTTACGAATAAGAGCAACAGGCAAAAATGCGGCACAAAGAACAACAACACCAATTATTGCAAGTTTCCAAGAGCTGTATAGCATTACTGCTATCAATCCTAATGCACCGAATAAACTTGTTGTTATTGATTTTATATTATCTATAATCCCGTCTGATGCTGTCGCAGGGTCATTCATATATCTCGTAATAATAACCCCCGATGAATTTTCATCAAAAAATTGCGGATGCATATGAATTAATCTGTCAAACAAATCAAATTTTATATCATTTGTTATACGCTGTGATGTCCAGGTTGACAAATACCCGTTTAAGTATCTCAAAATACCTTGAAATGCCGCAAACAACACGACACCAAAAGGAATAATCAATGCCATTTGCATAGAAGTAATTGTAAAATGAATATTATGCCAGTTTAAAGTAAATTCTCGACCACCTATAACATAGTCCATATAAGGTTTCAGTGCAAAAGCGGTTACACCGTCCAAAAGTCCTAAGGGAACTGCAACGAGAAAACCTAAAAATATTCTGAATAAATATGGTTTTACATACGGAAATACTCTTGATAATAACCATCCGTATTTAAATGAATTTTGCGCTGTTGTAGTTTCTAATTTCATAAAATTTTCCTTTTAAGTATTACAAAGATAATTTAAAGATTCCAAGACATGAATATTGCATATCCCTAATGTAAAAATTGTACCACAAAATTATTTTTTAGCTCTTGATTCAATTATTTATTTTTATATCAAATATGGTACCGGCTGCAGATTACATTGAGTCACAATATCACGACAATACTGCTCATTCGGGTAAAATCTTTTGGGCGAATATATAGAATATTTTTGTTGAAATTCGTCAGGTGTTCCGTCATGAATCGTGACAGTATTACAACCGGCTAACAAGCCGTTAAGCTGTCCGTTAACACCACGTGATGCAAGCGAAGTTGTTGATGGTATTAGTGCATCCGGTTTAAGAATTCTGAGAATTGCAAGATAATTAAGAGTTAAATTCAAATCACCGTTTTCATAAATTCGAAATACAGATTGGGGATTGGATATAAATCTTGTGGCGCTAACCATTGTTAAGTCAATTTTATTTATCAAAACTAAATCTTCATACAGATTTTCGAATGTTTGCTCGGGTAGACCGACAATATTGCCTGAGCCGACTTTAAAACCTAAATCAATAAGCATTTTAATATGATTTAATCTGTTTTCAATACTGTCTGTCGGACGACAAAATTTATGATGCTCACTGTTTGATGTTTCAAACTTTAATATATATCTTGAGGCTCCTGATTCTCTGAGCAATTTGTATTGTGCATAAGACAAGTTACCCATGCATAGAATAATTCTTAAATCAGGATATTTTTCAATTGATTTATTACAACAGTATGCAACATTTTCTATGAATTTTTTGTTGTTATTCTCACCCGATTGAAGTAAAAAAGTTTTTCTTCCTATATCTGCCAATTGAGATATACGCTCTATGACAGATTCTTTTTCTAATGTATAAAAAGAATCTTTATCTTTGGATATAGAACAATAATTACATTTTTGAGAACAAATATTGGATAATTCTATAACACTCCTTAATTCAACTTTTTTACCGAATTTACCGTTGTTTCTCATCTCCCGAGCAATGCTAAACAACTGCTGTTGTTTCTCATCGGAATATTGCAAAATTTTAATAATAGCATTTTTATTTAAGGATTTTATGCTGTCAATTATATCATTACCCATTTTAATCCGGAAGTTGTTATGTTGCATTGAAATTATACGATAATATATTATAATTATAAACACATTTTACGGTTTTTTGAAGAAAGAAACATAAATCATGTATCACAAAATTGAAACATTAAATGAAAAAGAGCTGAAAAAATACCAATTAGAACAAATTAACAAAATTTTATCAGCAGTTAAACATACACCATATTACGCAGGCAAATTACCTGAATATATCGATTCTTTTGATACCTTTGCAAAAATTCCGTTTTTAACAAAAAAAGATTTAAGAGATGCATTTCCTTACGGATTACTCTCATGCCCTAAGGAAAAACTTGTCAGAATAAGCGCTTCAAGCGGAATGACAGGAATTCCTACATTATCCTATTGCAGCGAGTATGATTTGAATGAATACACAAAAAATGAAATGCTCCACCTATCCCATACCGGATTATGTAAAAATGACATAATTCAATGTATGATGGGTTTCAACTTATTTACGGGAGGATGGGGTTGTTATCACGGAAGCATTGGGTTAGGAGCAACCGTCATCCCATCCGGTCCGGGGAACACCCAAAGACAAATTGAATTACTTAAGCAATTAAAAGCTCGGTATTGTTTTTCTACCCCCGGCTATCTTCAACATTTGCTGGGTAATATTTCGGATAAAGATTGGGAACAAATGAATTTAAAAATTGCAATGACAGGAGGGGAACCTTTAACAAAGGAATTTCAGAAATTAGCAAAAGAAAAATATGATATTGAAATTTATAATTTCTATGGAATGACGGAATTTTCGACTCATATTGCCAGTGAATGCAATTTACACAACGGACTGCATATAAATGAAAATTATTTTTATGCTGAAATTGTTGACCCCGAAACCGGAGATATACTTCCTGACGGTGAATACGGCGAACTGATATTAACGAATTTAAAACGGGAAGCCATGCCGCTTATCAGGTACAAAACTCGCGATATTACAAGAATTATACCGGATAAGTGTATCTGTGGCAGGACAAGTAGAAGAATTGAGCCAATTTCGCATCGCTTGGATGACATGCTGATAATCAATGGGGTCAATATTTATCCTTCCCAAATTGAAGAATGTATTTTTAAATGCTTTTCATCTGTAACGAATTATTTAATTAAAATTAATACAAAAAATGCGATTAAAAAATTAAATATAGATATAGAAATTCCTGACGATATAATAAACAATGAGAACAAAATTAATAAACTTAAAGAAAAATTAATCAAAACACTAAAATCGTATATTACGATAACACCGGCGCTGAATTTTGTTCCTAAACATACACTCCCTGAGATTCAAGGAAAAACCAAACGAGTGAAGTACATATAATTTTTACATATTATCCAAATAAAAAAAGCGGAAGACGAGACTCGAACTCGCGACAGCCTGCTTGGAAGGCAGGAACTCTACCACTGAGTTACTTCCGCTTAACAAAGTCATATTAGCATGACCTTTTTTTAAAATCAAGATTAATTACGGCAATTAAGAATCAAAAATTTATTAGAATGAACATAATCTTATGTTTCAATTGTTACGATTTATGTTAAAAAATGTAATTATTTTATAATAATAGTCAAAGTTTTAGGCAATTATGCCGTAATACATAATAGTGTAAGTAGAACAAATAAGGTAAACATCATGTCCGGTTTTCCAATTAATCCCCCGCGGAGAAACAAAATTGAATCAATAATAAAAAATCATACAGTGCATCAGCCCGATGCACTGGCAGTACAAAAAATGCCAATTTTTAGCACTCTTAAATTAAAAAAAGAGTACACTAAAGAAGAAAAAAAATTGCATAATGCAATAAATGCTATTAAATACATAATGAACAACGATAAAGATTGTAAAGGTATAAACAAACAAGCTCTGGCAGAAAAAATTGCAGCAATAGCAATAGACGTCGGAGTTCATCCCGAAGTCGCAGGCGCAATAATTAAGCAAGAAACGCATTTTTCAACTGATTCCGCAGAAATGAACAAAGGCACAGGCATCGGTCCGATGCAAATTGTCCCTATTGTAATACATGATATGTTTGTCAGACCGGAATTCTATGACCCCGAATTAAAATCAATTATAGGGGCAAAAAAAGAATATAAAACTTTTGAAAATGCACTGAATGCAAAATTAAATAATCCTAAAATTGATTTAGGGAAATTCGGAAATAAATTTTTTGAATTTTATAAGCAAAACAAAACATATTTTGACAAAGAGTGCTATAAAAAAAGACTTAACGATTTACCTGAAAAAATACGAAATGATTATAACAGAACGCTGTCAAATTACGATATGAACGTTTATTTGGGATGTTTTTTGTATAAAGCACACAGAAGAACTAACAGTGAAAAGCAAGCAATTATAAATTATAACAACAGCTCGATTAAGTATAGTTATGAAGCGGAAGTATCACGAACTATCAAACAAGCCCGCAAAAACGCCCCCGAAATTTAATTAACGATAAAACAAAGCACGGCATAATTTATTTCTACCGTGCTTTATAATCTGAAAAAATATGTAATTACATTTTAGAATGTAATATTGTATACGGCTCCGTTTGTAAATTTAACATTGAAGTTGAGAGGTTTTGGATCATCTTTATATTTCAAAACCAAAATTCTCATGTCAGCTTGTGATTTAAGTTCATAATTTTCAGGCAAAGCGTTAGAAAATCTTTTTGATTCTGCTGTGATTCTTGCTAATCTTATCCAGTTTGGAACACTTAATAAAGCTGAAGTACCCGCAGAAAGGACCAAAACAGGCGGGAATGTTCCGACGGTATCAATTAAGTCAAGTCTGTCTAAATCAACAAATGATTCTGTTGTAACATCTTTAAGCGCTGCAAGTCGTTCACTTGTTGCAGTAACAGATGCCGCATAATTATTTTTATTAGTTAAAACATATTCATAAGCATGTACATATTTATTTTCTTTTTGTTTTAGACGATATTCCTTTTGAATAATCGCAATTTTTGCATTTTGGTCATAATAGGTTAAAGTGTCGACACAATCTAAATCAATTGGCTCGGTATCCGGAGTATATGGGAACACCGATGTTTTTTTATTACCTTTAGCCATATGATTATTTAATTTTTTCATTCCGGTTTTTAACGGTTTAACCAAATCCGGTGAAATATAGAAATTCCCCAATTCCTGTTTTCTTGCTAAAGCAAAGAAATCGAATTTATATTCTTTTAAGGCAGCTTTGTCCTCCAATTTGGAAAATTTATAACCGCTTTTTGTTAATAAGTCAGTCAACTCATTATTTTCAACATCATATTTTTCGTTTGAAACAACATAGATATTAGTATTTTGATTAGCAGGATATAATTTCACAAAATAGCTGCAATTTTCATCAGTGTATAAATATGCATTATTGACATTTTCCAGCGGTTGAAATTTGTCTGTCCCTCGATATGAGGCAATTGCATTGTTTACTTCAGACGAAAATTCTCGGATATTAACATTTTGAATCTGATAGCCATAAAAATTCTTTGCTAATTCAGCCGAAACAACACCGGAATTTACCAATGTCACCAACAATGCAAAAATAAATAATTTTAAAAATTTTTTCATTTCTCACCCTTTCTTTATTACAATTATTACTTTATTTATCCATTCTTTCAAATATAATTCCTTAATAAGCATACAAGCAGCCAAAAAATAGGATTGCAACCTTAATGTTTTTGATTCATTTTATATAATTTTAAGAGTATTTTACATAAAAAATTCAATCTTGCAACATGTTTTTATGCACTTCAAATATGATAAACCCCGAAAACTAAAACTGAAAATATAATTTGAATTACTTTATGAAGCGCATTACTAATTTACAGTAGCGTGATTCTGCAATGCAACGTTTGTTCCCTTTGCATCGGGAGAATAGAGGGCATTAGTATTTACATGCCTGCAACTTTGGCTTAAACTTGTATTATGGAAGTGAACGTAATAGGAGCAGGACTTGCGGGGTCGGAAGCGGCTTTGCAACTTGCAAAGAATGGGATTAATGTCAATTTATTTGAAATGCGTCCGAAAACCAAGACAGGTGCGCATACTACACAGGATTGCGCAGAATTTGTCTGTTCAAATTCGCTTGGAAGTTGCGATATAACAAACGGCAGCGGTCTTTTAAAGCATGAAATGGAAATCTTAGGCGGAGAACTTATTAAAATTGCAAAAAATTGTGCCGTTCCTGCAGGAAATGCTCTTGCGATTGACAGGCACAAGTTTTCCCGAACCGTAACGGAAAAAATCACATCAAACTCGAATATAAATTTAATAAGAGAAGAAGTAACACAAATCCCTGAAAATCCGACTATTATCGCTTCCGGTCCTTTAACAAGTGATAAATTTGCAGATAGTATAAAAGAATTTACCCAAAGTGAATATTTGCATTTTTTTGATGCAATAGCTCCGATTGTAGAATGCGACAGCATAAATTTTGAGGTTGCATTTTGGGCAAGCAGATATGATAAAGGGGAAGCATCTTATATAAATTGCCCGATGAATAAAGAGCAGTATGAAAAATTTTATAACATTCTAATAAATGCTCCAAGAATTGAACGGCATGACTTTGAAAAAGGCGCAAAGTTTTTTGAAAGTTGCCTGCCGATTGAAGTTTTGGCTTCCCGTGGGGAGGATACCCTGCGTTTTGGTCCGATGAAACCTGTCGGACTGATAGATAAACGAACAAACGAAAAAAATTATGCCGTTGTACAATTAAGGCAAGATAACAGCGCAAAAACCCTTTTTAATCTTGTCGGATTTCAAACAAATTTAAAATGGGGCGCGCAAAAAGAATTACTGCAGTCTATTCCAGGTCTTGAAGATTGCAATATAGTAAGATACGGAGTCATGCACAGAAATACTTTCATTAATTCCCCCAAACTCTTGCATCCCACACTCCAAACAAGAAACAGGAAAGATTTGTTCTTTGCGGGGCAAATAACAGGCACTGAGGGTTATACGGAATCTATTGCCTCCGGACTCTTGGCAGGGATAAACATGGTAAAATTTCTTAATAATGAACCGCTACTTGAACTGCCTCAAGAAACCATGCTCGGAGCATTGACTCATTATATTACAAATCCTGGAAATGACCGTTTTCAGCCGATAAATTCAAATTGGGGAATTATTCCGCCTGTGGATTTACCTAAAAAAGAGCGTAAAAACAAAAAACTCAAAGGCGAATTGATGTCGCAAAGAGCCGTTGAAACCCTCAAGAATTACCTTATTTTACATATAAATAAATAATTTTTGTAACAGAAATGTTATAATTGTAGTAAAAAACTTGAAAAATTTTATCCGATTAAGTATAATAAGTACACTTGTTCAAAATTTTCATGTAAATGTTAAAGTTTTGAAACATTACGGTAAAAAAAGACAATTTTATAATGATTTTTGTTTTTATTTATCATGTAGCAGGTTTTGAAATATAGTAGGGATTATGCAGGTAAACTCAATAGGTCAAAGCTTTGGTTCTAAAAACAATAATAAGAAAAGAACCGCAAATATACAAGCCCCACGCGTAAATGCGCCGGCAAATAATGTTGCATTTACCGGAGCTTTTAAAGCTCCTAATCCTATTGTTTGGTTAATGGATTTTATCGCAGCAGGCGGGTTTGCGGCATCATTTTGTATTCAGGACGGTTTAGGGTTCATTGCTCCACGTGTTTATAAAGGGCTGAAACGTGGCGGA
The DNA here is from genome assembly GCA_902766975.1 of uncultured bacterium. Lineage (GTDB taxonomy): Bacteria > Cyanobacteriota > Vampirovibrionia > Gastranaerophilales > Gastranaerophilaceae > Zag111. Next base: position 23,533 of record CACXFH010000074.1, read on the forward strand.
AAGAAAAAGCATGATCAAAACGGTAATGAAATTTTAGATAAAAACGGTGAGCCTAAGCGTGAGCTAAATTGGGCTTATGCAAGAAAAGAAGGCATAAGAGAAGTTATCACAGGTCCTAGTGCGTTTGTTATTCCATGGTTAATGCTTAAAGGTATCAATAAAAAATTCGGCACCGGCAATAGCGTAAAATTAGACTATATTGATGGATTTAAGGATATCTTTACGGATTATGCAAATAAAAATCTTGATGCGATAAGATCAAGTAATGCAGATAAACAAGTGTTCTATAAAGATGTATATAAACATATTTTAGAGCAAAGTATAAATCAACAGGAAGGTGCTGTTAAGTTATCTGCAGAAGAATTGGATAAAATCGCAAGTGATTATGCGCAAAAACAAGTAAAAACCGAAAACATTGATAAAGAATATGAAGGTCTTAAAGGCTTATTCAAAGGTAAAGAAAAAGGTGAGAAACTTGCAAAACTTGGTTCAACAGTAGAAGATGATTACATGGCACTTCGCAAAAAACATGTCGGCGGTGCAAGTTCTGATATGGCAGTAAATATATTATCTTCCGATAAAAAAGTAAAAACTGGGAGTATCGGTGAAATATCCAAAGCCATGAATAATTACTTTGATGACGCAGTGAAAAATCTTCATGAAGCATTAAAGAAAACATCAGATGCTAATATAACAGATATTATCAAAAAATTCTCCGGCAGAAGAATGGGGTCAAGAATTTTGACTAATTTAGGGCTGTTTGCGACTGTTGCGCTATTCTATACCCAAATTCCGAAATTATATAACATGGGAACAGGCGGTAAAAATCCTGCATTGATGAATGATGAGGAACCGGCTCTACAAAAAGGTGCAACAGAAAAAACACAGGATGTCGCAGATAACAAACAAGTTTCTTTTGGCAGTGCATCTTCAGCGGTTGAAAAACTTGGAAACAAAGTAATCGGCAGTTCAAAGTACAAAAAATTATCTGATATTTTCGAATTGAACGGACCTATTATTCAGGGTAATGCAATGGCAGTGCTGTTGTACGGTGCGTGCATTCCTCCAAGACTTATCCATGCTCAGGATAAATATGATTTTGGCGAAATTGTTGTACGTGATATGACTGCATTTACCGCATTGTTGTTTGGGGCAAAAGCATTAGCAAGGCTTTTCTCTGACGGATTTACAAAATTGACAGGACTTGCGCTAAACTCTAAAGATATTAAAGGGCGCAGTTTATTACAAAAAACTTGGGATTATTTGAATCCTGCAGATGCAAGACATTCAATTCTTTCAAGTAAACAACTTGATTCAAAATATACTCATATTGACAAGTATAAAGATGGTATTGACGGATTTGTCGAATTTATTGAAAAATCCGGCGGCGATATCAAAAAAGCTCTTGCAAATGATTCTAAAATTCAAAAGGCTGTTGATAATATTCTCAAAGATTCAGGCAAAACATTTGAAAAGGCGACGGCTCAAGAAATTAAAGATGCTCTGCATAATGCAAGAATTAATAAAAACGAAATTGAAAGTTTATTGAGTCTTATTGAGCAACCAAATGCGAATATTGAAAAAATATTTGCAAATAATCAAAAAATTAAAACAGTTGCTGATAATATATTAAAAGACGCAAATATGACATTTGAGAGTGCAACAATTGAAGATATTAAAAAAGCTCTGCAAAAATCGGATAAATTGGAAGAAGTTTATAAACTTTTCAGAGAACCTAATAAATTGCTTAACAGAGCAAAAACATGTAACAGTTTCTTTGGAGCATTATCGACATTAGTTCTTGTACCTTTGTTAATTATCAAGTTAACAGATATATGTAAAGCCATGACAGATAAGAAAAAAGCAGAAGAAGACAGAATAAAAAACAGAACTCAAGCTCAGCAGGCTCCGTTGATTCCGTCAAGCAAACCGACTATGGCAGGGTTTTTGAATAAAAATGCAGCATAATGCCGCCGATTCATAAAAAATTTCAGATAATATATTATCAAATGTAAAAAGACATCAAGAGTTTATTTCTTGATGTCTTTTTAAAATGTCTAATATTCTAAATGAACAATTCACAACTCACTATTCACGATTCACTATTTATGCTTCTGTTTCGTTTGCTTCAATTGCTGCGTTGATATCATTTACCATAGCATCAACATCAAAACCGTGAACTTTAGCACCTGCTTCAAGATTTTCAAATCTTGCAGCCGCACAACCTAAACATCCCAAACCGTATTTGTGGAAAATTTCAATACTTTCAGGGTGTTTTTGAGCAATTTCAATAATGTTCATATCTTTTGTTACTAATTCTGTCATAATTTTTCTCCTTTTTTTGACTTTTGTTAGAACTTTATTAAATATATTATACACGCTAAAAATTATAAGGAGGTTTTGGGTATGGAATTGTTAAGTTTTATCTTTAAAGAAGATGTAGATGCAATAGGGTTGTGCAAATACAAAGATAAAAAGGATGAGCTTAGTGCTCTTTTAGATCAGACATTCAATTATCACAAAAAATATTTTGAACCTGATTACAGTAATAACTTTTTCTTGCTTTAAGCAGAAAGCGTAAAGATTTCGTAAATTTCTTCGTCGGTGAGTTCTGTTATAATCTTTTCGCCTTCGTAAACCGCCATATCGGCAAGTTCTTTTTTGGATTTTAACATTTCATCAATTTTTTCTTCAAAAGTCCCTAATGTAATCATTCTGTGAACCATTACATTTTTATCCTGACCGATACGGTAAGTTCTGTCGGTTGCCTGATCCTCAACCGCAGGATTCCACCACAAATCGTAATGAATTACATTTGTTGCACTTGTAAGGTTTAACCCTGTTCCGCCGGCTTTCAACGAAAGTATCATAACCTTTGAATCATCATTATTTTGGAACTTATCAATCAATTCCTCTCTTTGCGGGACTGTCAAACTCCCGTGGAAGAACAACGGCTCAGTATTGCATTCTTGAGCTATAACTTTGCATAAAATATCGCCCATTTCTTTATACTGCGTAAATATAAGAGTTTTTTCACCGCGTTCTAAGATACTTTGAACCAAATCTAAACATTTTGCCATTTTACCTGAGAGCTCGACTCCCATTTCTCCTGATTTAAGGAACTGATAAGGATGGTTACAAATCTGTTTCAGAGCCGTAATAAGTTTGAAGATATTTCCTCTGCGGTTTACACCCGTAAACCCGCTGATTTTTTCCATCATTTCATTGAGAGTTTTTTCATAAAGAACAGCCTGAGGTTTGGACAGATAACAATATTCGTTGAGTACCATTTTTTCAGGCAAATCTGATATTACATTTTTATCGGTTTTCAAACGTCTTAACACAAACGGAGAAATAGACATTTTCAATTTGCCGGCTCTTGAATGCTCTTTAAATCTTTCAATAGGTATAGCATAACTTTTTTGAAATTCCCGCAACGAGCCTAAATATCCTTTATTAATAAAATCAAAAATACTCCATAATTCTGTCAATCTGTTTTCAACAGGGGTACCTGTCATCGCAATTTTTACATCGGATTTAAGCATTTTAATTGCAAGAGTTTGAGCAGTATCGGGGTTTTTGATATTTTGGGCTTCATCAACAATAATAACGCTCCAAGCCTGTTTTTTCAGTTCTTCAACATCAATTCTCATGATTGCGTAAGTCGTCAAAATTACATCGTGATTAACATCTAACTGTCTGTCAGTTCCGTGATAAATTACGGCATCAAGCGAAGGGGCAAACATCTGTAACTCCTTCATCCAGTTCCCCATCAACGTCGTAGGGCAAATGACAAGAACAGGTTTTTTAAGTTTCTTTTCTTCTTTCATTTTGAGTAAAAGACTGATAACCTGAATGGTTTTACCCAACCCCATATCGTCTGCCATACAAACCCCAAAACCTTTTGCAATATTTGTCCAAAGCCATTTTAAACCTATTTGCTGATATGGCCTTAATTCGCCATTCAAATCTTTTGGCAAAGTAATATCAACAGGTTTTGTAAAATCAGCCAAAACTCTCGCAAATGCAGCATCATAATCAAAATCATACTGATCAAATTGTTTTGATAACGAAGCATGAATAAGCTCCATTCTTGACATGGATTTAAGATTTGTTTTTGCTATTTGTTCAAATATTTTCTTTGATTCTTCCTGATCAATTAGAACATATTTATTTTTAAACTTGATAAGTCCGTTGTTTTCGGATGTAAGTTTTTGAAATTCCTCCAGAGATAATTTTTCATTACCGATTGAAATTTCATAAGAAAATTCTAATATATCATCTAAAGACAATTTGCCCGTTGAATTGCTGTTCATAATCTCCGCCAAATCACCTGCTCTTGCGGATTTCACTTTGGCATTTATGGATGCTCTGGGGATTACAATATTTGTGAGTTCATCAGGTAAAACAACTTCTATTTGAGCTTTTTGCAAATAGTATGCGGTTTTTGTAATTATCTGATAAACTTCATTTAAGTTGAAATCAAGATATAATTTATCTTCATCATCAAATAATTGCTCTAATTCAGGCATATAGCGCAGTGCATAATTGAGCTGCTTTTCGACAATCCTTGCTATATCACTCGCTTTGGCATCAAAAACTTCTTCATCCGTATAAAGTTTGTCTATAAGTACTTCTTCATTGCTTTTCCGATTTTTAATATATACTTTTAGACGGAAAATTTCATCTGTTTGTTTTTCAATTTTTAATAGCGGAATAACATCATATTTGCCCAAATAAAGCTCATCAAACCAATTAGTAAAACTTTCCGCCAAATCTCTGCCTTTAAACACAGATTTGCGCTCTAAATCTTTGAGTAAATATGTTCCCGACTGAACATCTTTAAAACGAAACATTTTTATCCCGAGAAATTTATAAATTACATAATTAAGATATGTATAAATAAATTCATAAATAAAATTTTTGGGCTTTTCGCCAATAATAAACAAATCATCAGGCATATTTTCTTCAAACTGATTAATAATCCTTGCCATCTGAGTGCTGTTTATAACAGGCTCGTAAACAATTCGAAACATTGTTCCGTTTCGTTTTACAGTCGGAATGAAGTATAATTTTTCAATTAATTTCATTACAAAATAAGTTAATTTATTAAAATAGATAAAAGTCGGCGTTAGCGCTTCAAAATCAACAATATTGCCGAATCCGCCGAAATAATCCATAACCAAATCCCATGAAAGGAAATACCCTCTGGTGCCATCGGGCAACTCGCTCGGACGAATCCTAAACAATGACCCTTTTGACTTTAAATAATATTCAAAATTATTAGTCGGAGTAACAACAAACGAATATTGACCATTTTTATTTACAAGATAAAAATTAGTATTTCTTGTCGGGGTATTTGGACTGAGAAAGACTCCGGCAAATTCATCTTCAACAATCTGATAAATCATGCTCAAGGTATAACGAAAATCTTTGTTTTTAAATCCTTCAGGACTTTCACCAAGATTAAAAAACAATTCATCCACGTCATTCTTTTTGAATGAAAAATCAATATTTAGATTATCTGCATTATTTGTCATTGTATTCCTTTTATTAAGTGTTCACAAACTCATTATTCAATTTTAACCAATTCATTTTGTATTAATTTATAAAAATGTTCATCCATAGCGTAGTAATCAGTAATATTCACAACATAAGATAATTCGCTTTTATCAAATTCATTTTTTAAATCCTCAACAACAGAAAATTCAGCGGCTTGGTTTCCTTTTATCATTATATCTAAATCCGAAAGAAATCTATAATCGCCTTTTACCTTTGAACCTATTTTATCAGCGTTTCCCCAGTCATTTCTTTCGGTTGTTCAATCCCTAATAACTGAAGTACTGTAGGAGCAACATCACAAAGTTTTCCTGATTCTTTGAGTTCAAGTTCTTTTGGTGCATTGATTAAAACAAACGGAACAGGGTTTGTTGTGTGAGCCGTATGAGGTTTACCTGTTTGTTCGTTAACCATTGTTTCGGAATTCCCGTGATCAGCTGTCAGTAGCATAATTACACCATTATCTTTGCAAGCCTTGGCAATTTTACCTACACAATCATCAACAACTTTGCAGGCTTTAGTTGCAGCTTCCACAATCCCTGTATGCCCTACCATATCAGGGTTTGCAAAGTTTACCAAAATGAATTGGTATTTCGGGTCGTTCACTGCTTTTAAAACATTTTCACAAACTTCAGGCGCACTCATTTCCGGCTGCATATCATAAGTTGCGACTTTTGGGGACGGAACAAGAACTCTTGTTTCGTGTGGTTGAGGCTCATCTATGCCACCGTTAAAAAAGAAAGTAACATGAGCATATTTTTCGGTTTCGGCAGTTCTAAACTGATTTATTCCGTTTGCCTCCAAAACATCCCCCAATATGTTTACAAGCTTTTCTTTCGGAAATGCAACAGGGAAATTAAATGTCGCATCATAGCTTGTCATTGTGGTATATAAAATATTCTTTAAGACTTTCTTTCTGTTGAATCCGGTAAAATCAGCAAAGTTAATTGCCTTGGTAATTTCTCTTGCTCTGTCAGGACGGAAGTTAAAGAATATGATTGCATCGTTATCGTGTATTCTTGATTCTTCGCCCCCTGCAATGACAGGCAGAACGAATTCGTCTGTGATTCCTTCTTCATAAGATTTCTTTACTCCTTCTATAACATTTGATGCATGATTGCCTTCGCCGAACAACAACGCATTGTAGCCTTTTTCAACCCTTTCCCAACGATTATCTCTGTCCATAATGTAATAACGTCCGATAGCGGTTGCGACAGGCGGGAGATTGTATTTTTTAAGTTCATCTTCAACAATCTGCAAATATTCACACGCACTTGCAGGGGGAGTATCACGACCATCCAAAAATGCGTGAACATAAAATTTTTCAATTCCGTTTTGTGCTGCAAGCTGAATCAACGCTAATACATGATTTAACGATGAATGAACACCGCCTGTAGAAACAAGACCGTATATATGCAATGCTGAACCGTGTTTTTTGACATGTTCAACAGCATTTAAAAATCTTTCGTTTTTGAAAAATGAACCATCTTTAATTGCGTTATTGATTTTTGATAAATCCTGATAAACAATTCTGCCGGCGCCTAAATTAAGGTGCCCTACTTCACTGTTACCCATTTGCCCTTCCGGCAATCCAACATTTTCACCATCTGCATGAATCTGTATAAATTTTTCTTCCTGCTCTAATTTTGGCACATTCACAGGGTGAGCCAATTTTGTAGCATCATACTTGTCTGAGCCGGATGAGATTCCCCAACCGTCCATTATACATAGTAAAACTCTTTTATCCATTTCTATCCCTCTTTCAATATAAATATGAATAAGGTTAACAAAAACATGAAATAATTTCAACAAGCCTTTAAACTTGCCGGACAAAATAAATTTCACCGCTGCCTTTTGGGGATTTTTGCAAAACAAAATTTTTACTGACCACATAGCAAATAAACTACTGAATTCAATTGTAATTTAATTCCGATGTAGCAGCATTATTGCACTTATGCCTTATCGTTATTAACTATAAATCCTCAAATCCGGGAGAATAAGAAGGCAAATTTTTATACCCCGAATTTTGCATTACGGATTTTTTAATATATTTGTTTGTATAGTTCCCTTTTTCAAGCAATTTTTTAAGAGTGTTTTCACGCTTCACAAGAGAAGAACTTTCATCATTTGATTCGGGATATAATTTTAAGATTTCATCCCAAACCACGGCTTCCATTGTCCAAGCATAAGTTTCTTCCGCAAGAGAATTGAATTCATCCTGATGAAGCGCTTCGTGAGATAACAAAGCTGCCAAGGCACCGGCAGGCGCATTTCGGTGTTTTTGGTTTATATAAATGTATAACTTTTTACCTTTTTTCCAACCCAAAGCATCGAAAGTTGCATAATCTGCGCTGATTTGACCCAAATCACGAAATTCAATTTTGACAGGTTTTTGAGATAAATTATTCCCTAAAATTGCATTTCTTGAAAACATACCTGTTGTTTCTTTTAGAATATCGAGAGCAACATAAAATATCTCGTCATTTCCGACTGATTTGTAGTTCGGGGTAATTTGCTTAATATAAACAGGAGTATATTTCGCAGGATATTGTTTGGGTACAATTTGACTTGTTAAATCCTCATTTTCTGCAAAAACACAACTTGCGATATTTACGGATAAAAATATTCCGACCAGTAATTTAGCTGTTAACTTCCTTAAATCTAATTTCATACTACTTCTATATCCCTCATAAATCTCAGATATAAATATTATATTTATGTTTTTCTAAAAGGCAAATTTTTGTAATAAAAAAATAAAGTTTGAATTTATAAATGTCATTACTGCGAACGAAATAAAGCAATCAATGTTAGTTGAACGGTTGAATAGTAAGTTGGGGTTTTTACCCCAACACCGTCAAATGTTGGGATAAGCCCAACTTACGAATTGGACTGAAAGCACAACTTACAAATTATTCAATTACGTACAACATTGAACTAATGGGATTGTCACGCTCATTTCATTCGCTCACAATGACTGAATACCCCCTCTACCAACGGGAGAGGGTAGAAAATCACTTTGAGCTGAGGCGAAAAGTAGATTTTCGGGTGAGGGGTTAATCCCGCTAGGGAACAAATAACTGTCCGCCCCCTCGTCCGTGCTACGCACACCTTCTCCCGTCGGGAGAAGGGCAGAATTATTTTCGTCATCCCGTACTTTACAAAACGAACAAGCGAGGAACGAGCTTTGTGAGCTTGTATGCGTCGGCGAAGCCGTTAGCTGATACGAAATATTCTTTATAGATGTCGCATCGGAGCACGGCATGACGACACTTGAAATTCCGGTGGGGTGAATTGACTGGATTGCTTCGCCTTCGCTCACAATGACAGTATCCGCAGGAAAGTCTGTTCCCCTCCTTGCCTCCCCCATTGGGGAGGAAATAGACACTACAAGAGAAGAACAATTTGTTCTTCTCTTATAATTTTATATTTTGTGGTGCAAAAAATTGCACCCTACAAGCTACGCTTTTAAAATTTTTGGTTATGTCGGGTTTCACCCAACCTACCGGCTAAATTTTATACATTGTATTTTTCTTTTATTGCTCCTTTATTTTCAAAATGATTTTGAATTGTTTTTAATGCCCCATAAGCAAGCAAACCTATTGCACCATATTTTAAAACTACTTTACCATTTTTTTCATAAAATGCATTTGTTATCGGTCTTAAAATTTTTGTCATGAATTCACTCTCAAGTATATTTTTTACTGAGGGTTTCTTTGCAAATCCAGCTATCATATTTTCAACTTTATTAAATAATTTAGAATTATCACCTAAATATTTAAGACTTTTCCAAAAACCATCAATACCTTTACTTGCAGCATCTACGACTGCTTTTTTAATTGACGGGTCTACTTTACCTACAACTTGTTTTGCCGCTAATGGAGTCACAGCAATTAGAGCAACATTTTTTAATGTATTATTTCTGTTTTGAGTCTGCTCTTTTTGTCTTGCATTTCTGATTGCATTTTCATTAAAACAAATACCACTAACATTTACCATAATTTTACCTACTTTCTTTTTTTAAATTTTCTACTTACATTCATGTAAAAAATTTTTAGGTAAAATTATTGCCCCACCCCACCACATCATATCATATCATATCATATAGCAGATTATAACAGGGTTTCGGCAATTTTAAATTCATATTTACAATTCGTAATAAATAGCTTTCGGCATAACTTTTTCAACTTGTAAAGACTTTATTATTTCTTCCTGCATAACTTTACAAGTTCAGAATATCTGAATTTGTATTCATTTGTACTATCAAGATTTTGAGCTTCGGAAATATATTCAAGTGCAGATTTATAATCCTCTTTTGCCTGATAAAATTCGCTCATTTTTGCATAATATTTTGGGTTATTTAAATCATATAAAATTGCACGTTTCATGCATTCAATTGCTTCTTCGGGGTCATTTGTGTTTTGTCTTGAAAGCGCAAGATAATAATACCCTGAGGCGCAATTTATGTCTAATGACAGAGCGTTTTGAGCATATTCTTTTGTTTTTTCATAATCTTGTTTATAAAATGAGGCTTTTGCCCCCAATATATATGCGCTTATATAATTTTCATTATCTTTAATTATTCCGTCAGCTATATCCGATGCTTTATCATATTCCTTTTGCAAAATGTAAATTTCGCCCAAATCGCAAAGTTTAGCCGGATTTTTTTGAGCAATCATTTTAGTTTGTTCAAGTATTTTTTGAGCTTTATCGTAATTCCCCAATTGCACATATATTGAGCTTAATGAAGTTTTGGCAAAATCATCCTCGGGATTTTTTGAAATACAATCTTCCAAAATTTCTACACTTTCAATAAAATTTTTGTTGTTTGCAAGCAATAAGGCATTTATTATTTGTGCCCCCAAATGCTCCGAATCAATCCCCAAAATAGCATTTACTTCGTTTTCTGCTTTTTGATATTCTTTATTTTCATAGAACAGATATGCCAATGAGTATCTGTAATCCGCATTTTCAGGTGATAGATATATAGCTTTTGAATACGCTTGAGCAGCTTCTTTTATCCAACCGTTATAAAAATACGCATTACCCAGATTATAAAAATATTTGGGATTATTTTTATCAAGCTCACAAGCTTTTGAAAAATGTTTAATACCTTCGACAAAATTCATATTTTCAAGATCAAAAAGTCCGAGAAAATTTAATATTTCGGAATTTTGACTATTTGATGAAATACGATTAAATATTTCTTTTGATGCTTCAAAATCTCCTTCATCATATTTCATTTTTCCCTCTAACAGCAATACTTTCTCATCATTTTCATCGCATTTTTTCAAGAGTTCTTTTGATTTTTCGGTTTCTCCGGCTTGATAAAGGGCATTTGCACATTTTATTTTTATTTCATCTTCAAAATATTCCGAACTTTCGTATTTATCGATTTCGGTGAATAATTTCAATTTAAGCAGAATTTTAACAAGTTCATCAAGATTATTTTTACTCGGATAATTCCCGAATATTTTTTGAGCAATACCTAATGCCCCATCCAAATCTCCCAGTCTTTCTGCCACCTTACAGGATAATTTTAGCGAAGGCTCATGAGAAGAATTAATTGAAAGTGCTTTGCCAATGTACTGCTGAGCCCTTTCATAATTATTCATCAAAAAATATAGTTCTCCTATTTGATACAATATTTCTATATTATCGTTTTCTGTTTCCAATGCTTTGTAGAGCATTTCAATAGCGGGCTTATAATATTTTTGCTCTTTTAATTCAAATGCTTGTTTTATATAATTAATCGCTTCATTGTTTTCCATATTTATTATCCTATTCTTCTTCCATTGTTTGAGGAATATAAGGAATTGAGTTCAATTCATCATCCTGAGAATTTTGTTTCAATTTAAAGATATCACCAAGTTTAAATTTCTTGTCTTTTTTTACAGGTTTTTCAACTTTTTTATTAATTATAATCAAAACCTCATCCTGTTTCGCCATTTTCAGGTTATTTCTTGCGATACCTTCAAGACTGTTATCAGACGTTACCATTTTTTTTTCGGCTTTTAGATCCTGATTATGCAATTTTGTTTGCTTTAATACCCGTTCTAAAGTAATAACTTTTGCTTTGTATGATACAATTTTACCGATATTAAGAATCGCGCCGTAACCAATTTGAATAAGACAAAAAACCAGAACAATCGTCAAAAACGAGTAATAAAAACCGGATTTTCGATTTTTTCGTTTTTCCTCATAGTTGTTTAAGTTTTCAGCCTTGATTTTACCCATAAAATACCTACTTTTAAATTATAATCAAAATCATTATCAAAGACAAAAATGTTTTACAAATTTAAACAAAAAGACGAGAATTAAAAATTCTCGCCTTTTTAAGCTAAATTACGGATATTTTATTCCTCTTTTTTGGCAAATGATTGATTTGCTCTTGATTTGATTTCTTCATTTATTTTGGAGATAAACTCATCAACGCTGAATGTACCGATTTGTCCTATTCCTCTGGCACGAACCGCAACAGTACCTTCTTGAGCTTCTCTGTCCCCGACTACACAAACATAAGGAATTTTCTTATCCTGCAAGGATTCTCTGATTTTGTAGTTCATTGATTCCGAACGGTCATCTAATGAAGCTCTTATGCCCGCTTCACGCATTTTCTTATAAACGCTTTCAGCATAATCAGTATGCTTGTCGTTTGAAATCGGAACAACATTAACCTGAGTCGGAGCAAGCCAAGTTGGGAATGCACCCGCATAGTGTTCTATTAATATTCCGTGGAATCTTTCCATTGACCCAAAAATTACTCTGTGAAGCATCAGCGGAGTTTTTAACTGACCATCTCTATCCTGATATTTGATATCAAATCTTGCAGGCAAATTAAAGTCTAACTGAATAGTAGCACACTGCCAAGTTCTTCCGATAGCATCTTTAACTTTGAAGTCAATTTTCGGACCATAAAACGCACCATCACCTTCGTTAATGTCGTATTTCATTCCGCGTCTTTCCATAGCTTCTTTCAGCCCTGCCTCAGCTTTATTCCAGTTTTCAATTTCACCGACAAAACTTTCCGGTCGAGTTGACAATTCGACTTCAAATTCCATATTGAATATTGCCATTGTATCCGCAACAAAATCAATAATTCCGTTGATTTCATCAACTAATTGTTCCGGAGTACAGAAGATATGAGCATCATCTTGCGTAAAGCCCTGAACACGGGTTAAACCTGACAAAGCGCCTGATTTTTCTTTACGATAAACCGTACCAAGTTCAGCCATTCTTAAAGGCAAGGAACGGTATGAATATCTGTTTGCCTGATAAATCAATATGTGGAACGGACAATTCATCGGTTTTACAACATATTGATCGTCACTATCTTCATCCTTTTGCACAAAGAACATATTTTCTTTGTAATGATCCATGTGACCCGAGATTTCCCAAAGAGTAGATTTTGCAATTTGAGGAGTATTAACAATTACGTAACCTCTTTTGCGGTGTTCTTCTCTCCAGTAGTTTTCAATTTGTTCACGAACACAAGCCAAATTCGGGTGCCACAACACAAGACCTCCGCCCATTTCTTCACGGGTTGAGAAAAGGTCTAACTGCTTGCCGAGTTTTCTGTGGTCACGTTTTTCTGCTTCTTCCAAAAATGTCAAATATGCCTGCAAATCTTCTTTATTCCAGTATGCGGTTGCATAAATTCTTTGCAACATTTTATTTTTTTCATTACCGCGCCAGTATGCACCTGCAACTTTCAATAATTTGAAAGCATTTGCTTTAATGTATGAAGTATTTGGCAAGTGAGGACCTGCACAAAGGTCATTAAACAATGCATTACCGTCTTTGTCTTTTGTAATATATAAAGTCGGATTATCGTTTCTGTGTTCTTCTAATAACTCAGCTTTATAGATTTCACCCTGAGCTTTAAATTCATCAATTTGCGCCTGCACGTCGGGGATTTCATATCTTTCAAAAATAAGATTTTGTTTGACAATTTCTTTCATTTTTTCTTCGATTTTATCTAAATCCTCGGCAGTAAAAGCGTGCCCGTCAGTCAAATCAAAGTCGTAATAAAATCCGTCAGCAGTTGACGGTCCGATTGCTAATTTAGCAGACGGGAATAAACTTTGAACAGCCTGAGCCATAATGTGAGAAGTCGAGTGTCTTAAAATCGACAGCGTTTCGTTGTTCTTTTCCATATTCAATTTTCCTTTTCTATCCTTTCGGGGAAAATATAACTGAACTGTAACAAACACGTTACTAATCAATTTTGCATCCTAACATCGGATAACTTCTATTTGCCCCGGGGGTGGATCCCCCAAACAAGTACTGCTATATTATATAGCAAAAAAATTTTTTTTGTGTTTTGTAAATAAAAAAGGAGTATAAACATGCAAACGAATTTGAGTATCAATAAGACACAACCCGCATTTGGAATAAGCGTATCGGATAATTTTGTAAAGGCTGCGCGTAATTATTTTAACGGAGTAGAATATCGTCCTTGGAGAGCAGAAATTTTTGATAAAAAGGTTGCTCAAATGTTCAATGAATTCGGTTATGACGAATTTAAAATAAGCTATAAAAAAGAAATTATCGACGGTAAAAAAGTTCATTCTTTATATGCGGGAAACGGGGAATACAAAGTTCCGCTGACTCATAAAGATAAATTCAGAAAAGTCATTGAAAAATTCCAAAGAATGAATAAAGGGGAATTATATATTAAAATTAAACAATTCAGGCATGAACATCCGGAATTACTTCCGATTAAAGCTGATGTAAAAGCATAATTCTATAAAAAACTCTCCGTTTGGAGAATTTTTTTTAAAATCTGAAATCACGTTGTCCTTGTTCGATTTTTTTGAGATATTCTTCTGTTTTATCTTTTACAATCTGAGTTGTTTCAAGTTCTGATAATTCTTTTTCAATAAGTTCATATCCGATTCTTTTAGTTTCGTCTGATGCATAGTCTTCAAGATATTCTTTTAATGTTATCAAGGCATTCGGATGGCAGAAATTGTGAATTTGTTTATCTTTGCAAATTTCCATAAATTTATCCCCGACTCTGCCTGCTCTGTAACAAGCGGTACAAAAACTCGGAACATAACCGATTTGCATAAGCCATTTTATCACTTCATCAAGTGTTCTGCGATCCTCGACATCAAATTGAGCTGTATCTTCTTCGGATACATCCTGCGGGTGTGCATACCCGCCGACACTTGTTTTTGAGCCGCCTGATATTTGAGAGATTCCCAAATCCAAAACACGTTTTCTTGTTTTTGCGCTTTCTCTTGTAGAAATAATCATTCCGGTATAAGGTACGGCTATTCTGATACAAGCAACAATTTTTGCAAAGGTATCATCATCAATTCCGTTTTCAAAAGCGCTCGGATCTATATCATCGGCTTTTCTTATTCTCGGAACCGAAATCGTATGCGGTCCGACACCGAATCTTGCCTCTAAATGCTCAGCATGCATTAAAAGTGCCGCAAATTCATATTTGTACGTTGAAAGTCCGAATAAAACTCCCATACCGACATCATCAATTCCGCCTTCCATTGCTCTGTCCATTGCTTCTGTATGATAATCATAATTATGTTTCGGACCTGTCGGATGAAGTTTTTCATAGCGAACCTTGTCATAAGTTTCCTGAAACAGAATATATGTTCCGATACCAGCTTCTTTTAATTTCCTGTAATTTTCAACCGTTGTTGCGGCAATATTCACATTTACTCTGCGAATTGCTCCGTTTTTATGATTAATTGAGTATATTGTTTTAATTGAATCTAAAACATATTCAATCGGATTATTAATCGGGTCTTCACCTGTTTCAAGCGCAAGTCTTTTATGCCCCATATCCTGCAGTGCTATAACTTCTTCTTTTATTTCTTCTTGGGTCATTTTCTTACGGGGAATATGTTTGTTTTTTGCGTGATACGGGCAATAAACACAACCGTTTACGCAATAATTTGACAGATACAAAGGAGCAAAAAGGACAATTCTGTTCCCGTAATAATCCTGCTTTATTTTTTTTGCAAGAGTGTATATTTCTTCGTTTTTTTCTTCAATTTCACAAGCAAGAAGAACGGAGGCTTCTCTGTGAGTCAAGCCGTTGCTGAGTTTTGCTTTTTTAAGTATTTTATCTATTAACCCAATATTATTTTTATTTTCTTGCGCATATTTTAAAGTTTCCAAAACTTCATCATTATTTATAAATTCGGTTGCGTGGGGTGATTTTACGTTATACATTATATCCTTCTCTCTATTATTTTATTCATCAATAAGCATACTTGCGCCGATAACGCCTGCACTGTTACCTAATTGTGCAGGAACTATTTCAACAGCTGAACCTGCAACAACCATTGCTCTTTGTTTAACGGTACGGCGAATAGGGTCTAATAACAGGTCGCCACATTCAGCAACACCGCCGCCTACAATAACTTTTTCCGGATTTAGTAAATTTATTACACTTGTTAACCCGAGTCCGATATATTCGCCCATTATCTCGAAAATTCTTTTTGCAACAGGGTCACCTGCTTCTGCGGCTTTTGCAACTATATACGGTGTAATTTCACCATCGCTTGCAAGTTCGGCAAATTTAGCGGATTTGCCGCCTTTTAAGTACTCTTGCGCCATTGCAACTATTGAAGGACCTGATGCATAAGCCTCCAAACATCCGGTATCACCGCAACCGCAAATTGCTCCGTCTTTTGCAACAAGTTTTATATGTCCGATTTCACCGGCTGCATTGGACGCCCCGCGAACAAGTTTACCGTTTATAACAAGTCCGGAACCGATACCTGTTCCGACAGTAATACATACAAAATTCTCACAACCTTTGCCTGCACCAAATTTTAATTCTCCCAACGCTGCACATCTGACATCATTATCAATTTTTGTAGGAATATGAAATTCATCTTCAATCATTTGAGCTATAGGAACGTTTACCCACCCCGGAATATTCGGAGCAAGTTTTACTATTCCGTTTTTGCAATCTATTTGCCCCGGAAAATCAAATCCTATCGCCTCAATTGATTTTTCGTCTGTTTTAGTTTCCCTCATTAAATCACGAATTGATTGAATTATATTATTAACGGTATATTCAAAACCCATTTTTGCATAAGTTGGCACACTGTTTGAATAAATAATTTTGCCTTTTTCATCCACAAGAGCAATTTTTACATTTGTACCGCCAACGTCTATTCCTATTCTTTTTCCCATTTTTATCCCCTTCTTATAATTGTAAATGCATATACATGATAACACAAAATAAATTTAGGATGACACCATATTGTCATTTCGAATTCGTTTCGTAATTTCTCAATTATTTTCAATTTATAAAATGTAAACATTTGTAACATAATAATATAAAAAATTAAAGATTCCCCCCTGAAATGCCGACAAACAACATGATAGAACATGTCTAACGCCAAAATTAGAAAGGAAAAAAATGGGATTAGCGGCATCACAAGCAAGATTGTTAACAATCACAGCCAGAAAAGCTGACTGCGAATTTCAATCTATGAAATTATCTCATGAGAAAATTGCTCTATCTCGTGATATGGAGAAAATTTCTGATGAGTACCAAAACGCTATGAACAAAACAAAACTTATCTATGATTATTACGGCAGCGAAACGAGTGAAATGGCATTAAGCTATAACTTGCTTATGACTCCGTCACTTTATAATGACTATTATCCGAAACTTTTAACAGATAATGCAAACAGAGTTGTATTATCCGATAAATATGCATTTGCTGCAAGAGCTGCAGGTATCCCGATTGAAGGATATAACGGAACTCCGTCTTCTGAAGTTCGAAACAAATTTGTTGAAGCTCTTTACGATATTGGTGTAATTTCAGCTTCAACTGCGGCAAATATAGAAAACGTACCTTATAATAATGCTATAGGTTTAGGTCAAACATTGACGGCAACCGCAGCAACTCAGGATGTAACCTATGATGATTTATTGAACTTAATAAAACTGAATTGCGAAGATACATCTGATTACGGAGTACAACTTAGCGGAAGCAGATTCCCGAATGCAAAACAAGGAATTTTTTGGAATGTCAAAATCAGCGATGATGATTTTGAAGATGCTAAAAAAGGATACCCTTGTGCGTGTTTAGTTGGGGGAAATAATGCGATATTAGATGTTGCAGAAAATGTTTACCCGGGGCATGATGAAAACAGAATACAGTATTTGTATAGTACGGATGGAAATGTTACATTATATGATTTGCTTTCATCAGATAAAGAATATGTATATTCCGAACGTTCATTCGCCGGAGCGTCAAACCCATTTACGCAAATTGCATATATGCAGCAATTACTCGTCGGAAATGAAAATTCTAATTCTTTCCTAAACTGGATGGTTGATCAATTCAGCACAATTTTGGGCGGCATTTCCGAAAATGATTTGGCATTAGAATATGCATACAATCAAGTGTATGATTTGTTATATCCTGATGAAGGATTGCAAGATTTTGCA
>CACXFH010000075.1 GCA_902766975.1 uncultured bacterium
CACTTTTGCCACCAAAAGTGCCCCCGTCCGGAGGACCCTGCGGAGCAATACTTATTACATTTATATACTTATAATATTTTTTATGTAACTGATTTTTTGACATGTACAACATTGATAAAGATAAAATATTGATTTTATGCTAAAATCGTATATATTGAAAGGATCCTTATATGAGTAAGAATATATTAGTTGTCAGATACGGTACTATCGGAGATACAATTTTTTCAAGCGCATTTTTGCGTGAACTGAGAAACGGTTGTCCTGATGCTAAGATTGATTTTTTAGCAGATAAAATATCCAGTCAAGTCGTGTCAAATTGCCCATATATAGATGATATTCGCGATATAAACGGTAAATGGAAAAATATCTTATATTATATAAAGATTTTTAAAAAATACGATACAATATATTTCTTAAAAAATGACAGTTTTTTGTCAATTTGCGCTTTTCTTGCAGGAATTAAAAGCAGAGTGGGATTCAGAGTTCTCAGAAATAAATTTTTAAACAAAACCTGCAAATACAATGAAGATGAACCGGAAGTTGAATGTTATTTGAATTTACTGAAGGTGAACGGAATAGAAGTTCATAATCATAAAACAGAAGTTTGGTTTGGAGAACAAGATACAAGAAAAATCTTACCTTATATAACCGATAAACCCAAAGTATTAATACAGGCATACAGCAGATATTCGCAGAAAAATTGGATAGATGAGTATTGGGCTAAGGTTATAAGATTTCTTGCAGATAAATGTGATGCAACAATATATTTTGCAGGCGGTGATAAAGATAAGCCAAATTATGAAAAACTTATGAAATACGTTAGTGATATTGAAAGTAATATAATTGATATGTCAGGCAAATTATCCGTAAAAGAATCTTTTGCGCTTGTGAATAGAATGAATTTATTTATAGGTATAGATTCAGGTCTGGTTCATGCCGCGGCTGCTCTTGATATACCGTCTGTTTTGTTGAACGGACCGACTTCATTAAAAAGATGGGCACCCCGAAGCGATAAGTGTACGGTTATAAGTCATAATTTCAGTTGCTCTCCCTGCTGTTTACAAACAGGGGTGAAAAAGGGGTGTAAAAATCAAATATCAAAGTGTATGTTCGATATTAAACCGGAAGAAATTACAAATGTCATATCTGATAAGTTTATTCTATGATTAAAATATATAGTATAATTACTAAAATTATCAATTATTAATCGAATTATTTGTATAATTAGCCAATTTAGTGTATGATTATTTTATTGCTGAAAAATAATAGGAGGATATATGATACGTTTGTTTAATAATGAAATTCCGATTAATACTATTCTTTTTGGATTGTTTGCAGTCCTCTTTTTGTTTTTTATGTTCACAAATGTTGATATCGCAATAATGTTGTTTATTTCGTTAGTATTTGCGTGTTCTCTTAATCCTATTGTTGATAAATTAGAAAAGAAAATGCCAAGACCGGTTGCCGCATGTATTGTATTATTTGGGGCATTGTTTATATTAGGCTTATTACTTGCGTTTATATTCATGCTTGGGGCGTATCAAATCAGTGAATTAGTTAAAGAATATCCTAATTATGTTAAAAATTTAGATGAAGCTATTAAGGGCAATGCTTTATTTCAATCAATTGGTATAACAAAAATAGACATTGACGGTATTACTGCCTCTATGGCAAGTTCTACCGAAGGTGCGATTGATTACGTTGCAGGGCTAATAAAAGGCATGGGCTCAAGTTTTGCATATTGTCTGACCGGTTTAATCTTTTTGTTTTTCTTTATGCAGGATAAAAAGAGCATTAAAGAAACTGTTTTAAAATATTTCCCGTTAAATATTAAAAATAGAACTGAAGAAATCATTGACAATATATCTTCAAAAATGGGCGGTTATGTATTTGCTCAAACTATGGCTGTGTTAAGTGTTTTTGTTGTGAATGCAGTAGGTTTATTAATTTTGCAAAATCCTTATGCAATTTCAATTGCTCTAATTGCCGCAATTTTGGACATTATTCCGGTTGTCGGACCTGCTATTGCAATTGTTATTTGCTTAATAGGTGTTTATGAATTTGGTGCAAAAGTGCTTATTACAACACTTGTTGTTATGGTTTTGGCTCAACTCGTAGAAAATAATCTTGTCAGACCTTATGCGTTCAGTAAATTAATGGATTTGCATCCGACAATAATATTCTTATCATTAATTTTAGGCGGAAAATATTTCGGTTTTATCGGAGTTCTTTTCGGACCTGCAATGGCTGCAACAATCTGTGTTTTACTGGATGAATTATATGTAAAAAATATAAAAGATAAAAATGAAGAAAATGGGAAGTTAATGACAAAGGAGAACGATTAATATGAAAAAAATGTTAAAAGGTATTTGTGTATTATCATCACTTATAATTTTCGCGGCAGCTGCAAATGCAGCCGGAATGATTAAGGACTATCACGCATACAGAATAAAAGGTCAAAACATTAGAAAAGTAGTGCCTGTTGTAGATTACGCTTTAGGACAGGAAGTTGCGGTAAAGAAGCTCGCAAGAAATGCATATTATGCAACATATGATGACGGGCACTATTATATGAAATTCTATCCTGCCCTGCATGATACTGATGTATATATTGTAACTGATGCAGAATACGACAAAGATAATAACGATGTTACGGATTTCTTTAAAAGTCAAAGATATCAATATGAAACACTTCAAGATAAAGAAGCTTATAAAGAATACAAGTTTGATTTTGTAGATTATGCAAGGTCGGGCGCATTAGATGGGCTATTTACACTTCCTGACGGTTTAAAGCCGCTTAAAAAGGGTATGAGTAAATTAAATGATAAAATGTCAAAAGGAAATGAAAAAACATCTGCTATACCGTATTCAGAAGATAAAGATCCGATTGATTTAACATGTGTTGATTCGGTTGAATTTTATAATGCGGATGCTAATGTTACGGTTACTATAAATGAATATCGTTTGAAAAATAAAGAAAATAAATATGTTCATGCATTTGAATATATAGTTAAAAATAATTCAAATTCTGATATTAAAGTAGAAAAAGTTTATTCGGAAAGACTTGCAGGACTCAAAGATATTACGACATCTACATTTGTTGATTTGGACAGATTGGATTTAGCTGATAATTTGGCTGTCCCGCTTGCTTTTGTGACCGGCGGAGCTTCTTTAGGATTCACTGTCGCAAACAATGTAAGACTTGGTATGGTTATTAAGGAAGCTACAAGATTTTCGCATTCATTACCTGAAAATTATGACCTAAAGGCAAATTCTTCAATGAGAATACTTTGCTTAAAATTTAAGGATGACCCGAAACCGCTTCAATTTACCGTGAATAAACTTGGCAGAACATATCGTTTTACATATTAATTGTAAATAAATGGACAGAAATAAATGGCTTTGTCTAAAGCCATTTATTTTTTTGTGTATCTTGGGTAAGTTGCAGGTGCAATATTCTAAACTCCAATTTTCGTATTGACAAATTATTAATTTTGGAGTTTTATAATAATGAATATGAAATATATAAATTTAAACAATTTAATCTGTTGTTGCTGTAAGTCTTGTTGTTAAGAACTTACTTATAATTTTGCGCACAGATTTTTGTTAGAAGTATTGTAAACGAGTTCTTAATTGTTGTGTTAAGAACTTGTTTTTTTAGGAGAAATTACAAATGAAAATAGATAAGATAAATAATGCCCCTAATTTTACCTCTGCTATGGGAGGTCTGTCAAATGCCTTATATACATTAAGTAACAATGATATGTTAAACGCGTCATTTGTTGATATTTTTGCGATGGATACTCCAAGAACCGTTGTAGAAACAAAAAACAGAGGCAAACAGGCAGGAATTGAAATGGGCTTTAGAGAATATACCGGAACTTTTATCGCAGAATTTTCCGCTGCTGTTTTTGCTATAATCGCATCAAAATTTATCTCTAAAAAATTAAGTCCCGATATAAAAATAAATTCAGGGTCATGGATTACAAATAACGGCTTAAATGTATTTTCTGAAATATATAACAAGTCAGATAAAACACCTAAAAGCTATGTTGAAAATATTCTTAATTCCATGTCAGGGCTGGTGGGTCCTAAAACCAAAAATTTCGGTGATATAGATAAAGACGCAACAAAAAGCTTAATTGAAAAATTAGCAAGCCTAATAACTGACAAATCGTCATATAAAATGACAAATAAAAAAACATTAACCGAAATTCAGGATGAAATAATAAATCTTCTGGGAGCCGATAATTCTATCAAAATTAAATCAGGGAAATATGAAGTAACATCAAACCTTTCACACACATTAAGAGATATTGTCGATTCGGGTAAAAACATTTTCTTTACTCAAACAAAACAAAATCCAAGTGATATAATATCAAAATTAAAACGAATGAATAATTTGCGTATTGGTATCGCGATACCTTTATCAATGGGGCTTGCAATTACAAATCAATATTTAAACAGATATTTGACCAAAAGAAGAACAGGTATTGATAATTTTGTGGGCGAAAACGGTTACGAAAATAATGTAAAAGATAGAAACGAAAAGAAAAAAGAGAAAGGACTTTTGCTAAAAAAAATAATATCAGCAGGGATTTTTGTATTTATGCTTACAAAAGTTATGGGTGTTAAAAAAACTATGGATTTGATTAAAAAATTGGAATTTGACGGTCCGGCAACAAGCGGTAACGCAATTAAAACAATATATGGAACTCTTATTTTAGGCAGGATTTTTGCTTCAAAAGACTCGACGGAACTAAGAGAAACAAATGTAAGAGATTATTTAGGCTTCTTGAATTGGCTTGTATTGGGCGGTTTTGTTTCAAAAGGTGTGGGACAAATATTAAATCCTGAACAAAATAAGTTGTTTAATATATCTAAAAAAGGCAGTGGAATAAGGCATTGGCTTCAAAATGTATCACTCAAATCTCAAAAAGAAATAATTGCACAGGGAGGAGATGTGAAAAAGAATTTAAGAAAATTAAATATTGCACAGATGTCAGGAATTGCATATTCTGCTATAATGCTTGGTGTGCTCTTACCAAAACTTAATATTCGGATGACAAGAGGTAAACATAATAAAAATCAAAATGAGCAAAGTGTACAAAAATTAAATACTATGACTTTTAAATCGAATTATGTTCCAATGGAAAAATTTGTGAAAAACGTATAAAATAGTAAATAACAGGTGAAAAATGAAAAAGATTATATGCTATGGCGATTCAAATACATTCGGATTCAATCCGAAAGACGGGACAAGGTTTGACGAAAACATTCGTTGGACTTCTGTATTGCAAATGAGTTTAGGTGTTGAATATGAAGTTATAAATGAAGGGATGTGCGACAGAACAGGATTTATTGATAATGACAAAGGTTTTTTGTTCTCAGCCCAAAGGCATTTCCCTAAGTTGATTTCAAAATGCGGGGATATTGATTTTATGATTTTGTGGATAGGTACAAATGATTTGCAGTTTCAATATAAAATAAGTATCAGCGCAATAGAAAACGGATTGGAAAATTTAATAAAAATTGCCAAAACAAAGGCTAAGAAAATAATTATTATTCCGCCGGTGATATTGAATGAAAATATATTAAGAGGATATTTTAATTGCCAATTTGATGAAACAGGTATAGTAAAATCCAGAAAGGTCGGGAGAATTTATAGAACACTTTCAGGTATTTACGGTTGTGAATTTTTTGATGTAAATAAATTAGTAAAACCTTCTGATATAGACGGACTGCATTACGACGAAAATTCTCATAAAATTATTGCAGAAAATTTGTTTAGATTATTTTGAGTTTTAATTTTGAATATCGCAGGGCAAAGTTCGTCGTTGCAGGAGTAAATCTCAACCTCCGGTTTTCTTCTTAGCCTATCTCCGTTTTATTGAAGCCGATAGGTCTTATGGATTTTCCGCTTTGGTCTTTAAACTGTTTTATTGCAGCCAGAAAATCTTCTTGAGTAATTACCGCATTTTCAATATCCGCCGGAGTAAAAGTTCCTTCTTCCATTTTTTTATAAATGCCGGTGCGATTCATCATATTTTCTCTTGCCATTTTTGAAACAAATTTGATATCTCCGCCAACTGCTTTTAATTCGAGTAATTTATCGGATAATTTATCCATATCAATATTTTCATCCAAAGCTTTGCCTGACGTATGGATTTTCAGAATTTCTTTTATTCCTTCTTTGTCAGGTGCATCAACTTTTATATGCTTACTGAATCTTTCAGAGCGCTTAAGTGCCGAATCTAATGTATCATATTTATTTGTTAAACCAAGAATAAATACATCGTCCCCGCTATTATACAAATCTGTCATAGATGTAAGAATTTGGTTCACAACCTTTGCTCCATATACATCTTTGTCCCCGCGTTCTTTACCTATAGCATCTATCTCATCTATTACACCTATTGATGGCTGGCTTTCTTTTAAGGATTGAAAGAAAGCACGAACATTTGCTTCAGATTCCCCAACATATTTGTTCTCAAATTCTGTGCCGCTCATATACATATAATTTATACCTGCTTCGTTAGCTAAGGCTCTGCTAATTTCGGTTTTTCCGGTCCCCGGTGGTCCGTAAAGAATAAAACCTCTTGTTACATCATCTGCGCTATATGCCGAAGAATATTTCACAGGATACAAAATTCCTTTTTTTAATTCTTCAATAGCTTTTGCTTGACCTCCGATTCTGGAAAAATCTATTTTTAATGGTGTACCTTTTGCCTGCTTAATTTCTTTTGTTAAAGTTTCAAAATTCAATTTTTTGACGCGGCTTTCAATTTCCTTTGAGTTATCATAGACATTTGTAAAAATCTTTTCAAAGTTTGATAAATTAGTTTTAGGTTTATCTTTAATATAAAAATGTTCCCCCGAATTTTTTGTAGAGTCTAAAAACTGTATTAAGTTGCCATCACTCACTGAACTGCTATATCCTGGTGCTAATGAATAATGAGTACTATTTATCCTTATATAGAAGGCATCATCATTAATGTTTAAAATATGCTTATCCCCATCCGGATGTTTGAAAAATGCATAATTATGCTTCAATTTGGGATCCGGAAGATAAAATTCTCTTTTAATTGGGGATGAAATTTTGTTCACAAATTTACGAAGTGCAGTTTGCGCTTTATTAAAATCAGAACCGAGTAAAATGATATCCCCAGGTTTTATTTTTGACATTATGTGTGCGACCCTGTCTTCGATAGGGATTAACATTGCCATATCTATAGCCGTTTTTGAAAGCCCGCTTGCCCCTTTAAATGATGGCGCTGATATTTTTATTAGATCCCTTCCATAATAAGCTTTTGGAAAACTGATTATATTATTCTTATCCCCCGGAATTTGGAAATTAGTTGCAAATTTATTCTTTTTATAAGTATTATTCGTGTAATTATATCTGCCAATCGCTCTTATTTCCATGTAAAAAATTACCTCTCCCTGAAAAGTACTACACTTATAGTAGTATCTCAAAATAAGATTATTTGTCAATAGTACACTATTATATTTGTAACAAAATATTAAAAATCAATTTACACATTGCAGCTTTTTCTATACATATTTTTTATTCGTTTCTTTCAACCATTTAGGTAATACTTTGGCAAGTTCTATATTGTGCATAAGTTTATTTGGTGATTTTCTTGTAGCAATTTCAATATTTACACTTGCACTAATTTCTTGCAGTCTTGGAATTCCATCTTGAGGAGAACGCTTAAATGCATAAAAAGATGTTTTTAATAAGTCGAAATCAATTCCCCATTCTGTAGCAAAAGTTTTAATATCTGATTCAATTCTTTTATTTTTCCATTGTTCAAATGCTTCTTCGATTGTTAATTTTCCCTTTAATTTTCCATCTTTTAAATCATCAAGAAAAGCATGCAATAAATCGGCTTTGCCGGCTTCACCCATATCAGAAAGTTCTTGAATTTTTTCCAAAATAAGCCGTAAAGATTCACCATCTATTGTTTCAGTACCGCTATCTGTACTGATTTTATCTCCTATTAATTTTAAAATATATGTTGCATTGATAATACCTGTTCCGACTATTCTTGTTTTACCTTCTAAATGTATAACAGGAATAGGCGTAGGGTCAATAAACTCATCCATTAAATTTTTGTATGCACCTTTATATTTTAGCCATGTATGCTCATCTATTCCAAAGCGATTATCATCCCATTCGTACTCATAATACTGCATAACTGTATTCATTTGTCCTGCGGCTTTTTTATAAGCTTTTATGAACAGTTGTTTGGCTGATTCATCTTCTTCTAAATATTTCCAATGTGTAGGTTCAGGCAGAGTTTGCTTCATATTTATTATTAGATCAATTAAATTTTGTACGGCTACATCATAAGTATCAACTATAACTCGACTGCTTTCCCCTCCGCTACCATAAAGTTCTAATGCTCTGTTTACGGAATTTTCTGTTATAGCGGGATATTGATAATTTATTATTGTCCCAAATTCTTTTGTGGGACCTAAAATACGATTTGTTCTCGAATACGCCTGAATTAAATTTTGCAATTCAAGTGATCTGTCAACATACAATGTATTTAAAAGTTTCGAATCATAACCGGTTAGCATTTGATCGGCAACAATGACAAGGTCTATGTTTTTGGGATTTCTGCCGCTTCCTCCTCGTTTTGTCCGTGATATTAAATCTTGAAAATATGCATCCTCTCCATGTTTTGCATCTCCGGTGATAAATTTTTGTCCCGTAAATTTTTCATAACTTCTAAAAATTTCTTCAGCATAATTTTTTGCAATATTTTCATCGTCATTTTCATTACCAAAACTAAATGTTACTGCTATATTAATTGGATTTTCTGCATTTTTTTGTTGCTCTTTAAACTCCTGAAAATATTTAATTGCGCGAGCAATTTTGCCGGTAGTTAGTATTGAATTAAAAAATCTATTATCAGATTGAGAATCCCAATTTTTTAATATATCTTCAACTACACGAGGAATATGCGTTTCGTCTTGATATTTAAGCAAATCATAATCAATACTTTTCTTTTCAACCTCTAAATTGCTGTAGCTCGATACTTCTCTTTCAATATTTCGATTGCTGCGTTCAGGGTGTTTATTTTTTATTGACTCAATAAGTTTATCTTTCAAATCGTCATAACTCTTGAATTCTCCTGTATTTATATAGTCAACATGAAAACCTAAAACATTTTTATCTCGAATAGCAGTGTCTATTGTATAATCATGCAAACAAGGTCCAAAAAGTTTTTCTGTTGTATTTATTACTTCACTTTTTTCATTGACCATACCTTGTGCTTTATTTTCATCAAATAGCGGTGTTCCGGTAAAACCATAAAATAAAGCTTTTTTATTAAAATAATCTCGTATATCTTTCATCATACGTTTCATTGTACTTCTGTGAGCTTCGTCGATGATAAAAACAAAATTTTTCTCCGATAAACTATAATCTTGATTTTCTTTAAATTCTTTTACAAGTGAATGAAGTTTGAATATTGTTGTTACTACTATCCCGTTTTTAGGAGATTTTAATTTTTGTTTCAATTGGTATGTGTATTTTGTTTCATCAACATCAACAGATTCATAAATCGCATATTCTTTAAAATGCTGGCTTGTGTTGGCATCAAGTTCGCGTCTGTCTACTAAAAATATAATTTTATCAAATCCGGCACGAGTTGATAGGAACAAAGCTGTTTTGAAACTGGTAATAGTTTTCCCTGAGCCTGTCGTATGCCAAATATAACCACCATGAGCAAAACCATTTGATAATTCATCTCTCCCTTTAGATGCAAGTTCAATGGCTTGTAGAGCATAAACCTGATAAGGACGCATTAGTAAATGTTTGCGATCTTCTTCATTTTCGGCTTCGTTAATTACAAGATAGTCCCCAACCATCTGATGCGCCATTGGAATTTTTAAAAAATCAGAAACAATTCTGCGCCATTCGGTTATTGGTTTATTTTTCTTGTCAGACCAGTGAAAAGAAAAAGCACGGTTAAAATCATTTGCGGTTTTTGGGGTCGCGAAATATTCCGTATCAATTTCTGAAGTAATGACCATCATTTGCGAAAATGCCATAAAATTATTGATATATTCTCCGTCTTTATAATATCTGTGGAATTGACCAAATGCCTCATCAATAGTTTTATCAGTCCTTTTTAATTCAATGTTTATTAAAGGTAAACCGCATATTAATAAGACTAAATCAAATCGGTTTCCTTTTTCGGTTTGAACTTCACGGGCAATTTGGTAGCTTGTGTTTCCACCTATTATTTCTGCCTTACAAAAAATAGTTAATGTAATTTGTTTTTGTGTAACATTCGGATTACTATCACGCCAAATTCCGTCAATTTTTCCTTTACCGTTTTCCGCAGCTAATAATTTTGCGGCTTCATAACTGTTTGAAATTTGATTTACTCGCGCAAGAACTTGAGCGAATTCGTTATCTGTAAGTTCGACACCCTCAAGTTTATCTATGTTCATTCGATTTAATATTTGCCGCCAATTTGATATTAAATCTTGTACCGTAACTTTATGCGTATTCCCATTTAA
>CACXFH010000076.1 GCA_902766975.1 uncultured bacterium
TTTCGTGAATCGTGAATTGTCAGTTTCATAAAAATAAAAAATATACGGTCGGTTCACGACTCACGATTCACAGTTCACTAAAAATTAAAAGGAGAAAAATTATGGCAGTAGAACAAACTTTGGATTTGGCAAAATTAGGAGCAGGGATTGCAATCGGTTTTGGTGCAATCGGCGGAGGTTTAGGTCTTGGTATAGCAACAAAAGGGGTATTAGAAGCAATTGCAAGGCAACCGGAAATTAAAGGAGAAGCTTTTAAAAACTTCATTATCGGTGCGGGGTTGGCAGAAGCTACCGCAATATATGCTTTGTTTATAGCAATTATGTTGGTATTTAACTAAGGTAAATTAGTGCAATGATTGAATTTAATGCCACATTTATAGTTGCAATGTTAAGTTTTATAGTATTCATGTTTATTATGAATGCGATATTTTATCGTCCGATTTTAAATATAATCAGAAAAAGAGAAGATTATATCGAGTCAAATTATAGGGATGCAAAAGATATATCGCAAAAGGCTCAAGAAATTACAAATGAATACAATGAAAAACTTTCAAAAGCAAAAGACAAGGCAAGGCATGATACGGCACTAAAAATTGATGCGGTTCAAAAAGAAGAATTTTCCAAAGTTCAGCTGGCTAAAGAAAATTCAAAAACAGAAATTCAATCAAGAAAAGAAAAAATAGAAGTTGATACACTTGAATTAAAAGAACACGTAAATTCGGAAGTGGTTTCTGAAATCGCAAATGATATTACATCAAAAATAATAGGTTCAATCCATGGATAGTATTATAAATATTTTATTAAAATCCAATACTATAAATTTCCTGCTTATGCTGGCAATATTGTGTTGGTGTGCCGGTAAAATGAACTTAAAAGCTACAATAAACAAAGGAGTTGAAAGTGTATCAGATTCTATCAAAACAGCAGAACTTGAAAAAGAAAAATCAAAAAATCTGGTAAAAGCGGCGCAGGCAACAATTGAAAAATTACCAAATCAAATTGAAGATATAAAAAAATTTAATGAACAAAAGACTCAAACGTTCAAAAAACAACTTGAAGATTCAACTGAAAAATCAATTAAAAATATAGAACAAAATGTTGAAAAAGTTGTCTCAATTGAGGAAAAGAAGATTTCTAATGCAATAACTTCAGAAACCGTGGCAAATTCAATTGAAGCATCAAAAAATAACATAATAGAAATGCTTAAAAATAAGCCGAACCTAAAATATAAATTCATAGACAAAAGCTTGGAAGAACTTGACAGGATACAATTGTAATGAGCGAAAACAAAATCTCACAAATATCAAAAAATTATGCAAAAGCTCTGATAGAAATATCAAAGCAGGACAATTCGTTTGTATCCGTTAAAACAGGACTATATAATGCATTGTCAACAATAGACGCAAGTCGGGATTTAAAACTCGTCACTGATAATTCTGCAATTTCGATTGCCCAAAAAATTGAAATTATAGAAGAAATTTTCCGCGATAAAATCGACGATAAGGTTTTGAATTTATTAAAAATTTTGTTAGAAAAAAACAGATTTTCGGAGCTTGAAGGAATTGTACAAGCTTACAATGAAATGTCTGACAGTTTTGAGCAGAAAAAGAATGTGGAAATTGTTTCTGCATTTAATCTGGATGATGACGTAAAGGGTCAGATTTTAAACAAACTGGAGCATAAACTGAATTGCGATGTTATACCCGAATGGACTGTAAATGAAAATATCATTGCGGGTTTAATATTCAAATTCGGGGATTTTGTTATTGATACAAGCGTCAAATCCAAATTGGAAAATTTAAGTAAATACATGTTGAGGTAAAGAATATGACATTAATACAACCTGATGAAATCAGTTCAATTATTAAAAGTAAAATAGAAAATTACGAACTCCAAACTGAAGTTTCAAATACCGGCACGGTTTTAGAAGTCGGAGATGGTATTGCAAGAGTTTACGGGCTGAGAAACGTAATGGCAAATGAACTTATACAGTTTGAGGACGGGCATTCGACTTTGGGTATCGCAATGAACCTTGAAGAAGATAATGTCGGGGTCGTAATTTTAGGAGAATATACAGATATTAAAGAAGGTACAATTGTAAAAACAACGGGCAGAATCGCATCCGTACCTGTCGGTGACGGCTTAATCGGCAGAATTGTTGACCCAACCGGTGCTGTTTTAGACGGCAAAGGAGAATATTCTTATGAAAAAACCAGACCTATTGAAAGAGTTGCTCCGGGGATTGTTACAAGACGTTCTGTTTATCAACCGCTGCAAACAGGCTTGACTGCAATTGATGCTCTTACTCCAATCGGCAGAGGTCAAAGAGAACTTATTATCGGCGACCGTCAAACTGGTAAAACCGCTATTGCGATTGACACAATTATAAACCAAAAAGGCAAAGATGTAATCTGTATATATGTAGCAATAGGTCAAAAAGCATCCACTGTTGCACATTTGGCAAAAACATTGGAAGAATATGGTGCAATGGCATATACAATTATTGTATCATCCACGGCTGATGAATCAGCTCCGCTGCAATATATAGCACCGTTTGCAGGTGTTACAATCGGGGAAGAATTTATGGAGCAGGGCAAAGATGTTTTGATAGTTTATGATGATTTGTCAAAACACGCGCAGGCATATCGTGCAATGAGCTTGCTTCTAAAAAGACCCCCCGGACGTGAAGCATACCCCGGAGATGTATTCTACCTGCACTCAAGATTACTTGAACGTGCGGTAAAACTCAATGACGAATTAGGAGGCGGAAGTATTACAGCACTACCTATTATTGAAACTCAGGCAGGAGATGTATCAGCATATATTCCGACAAACGTAATTTCAATTACTGACGGGCAAATATTCCTTGAAAGTGATGCTTTTAATTCCGGCATAAGACCGGCAATTAATGCGGGTATTTCTGTTTCCAGAGTAGGAGGAGCTGCTCAAACAAAAGGGATAAAACAAGTCGCAGGGACTCTAAGACTTGCACTTGCTCAGTATAGGGAACTTGAAGCATTTGCGCAATTTGCATCCGATCTTGATGCTGCAACTAAAAAGCAACTTCTCAGAGGAGAAAAATTAACCGAAGTACTTAAACAGCTTCAATATAAACCTTTGAGCGTTGCAGAACAGGTTTCAATCCTGTTTGCGGCAAATGAAGGAGTTTTAGATGATATAGATAATTCAAAAATTCAAAAGTTCAAAAAAGATTGGTTTATCTATTTCGGAGCTAATATGAAGGACTTATCCGACAGATTGAATGCAGGTGAAGCCCTGTCAGATGAAGATAAAAAAGTTTTAAAAGATAATCTTGAATCATTTAAAACAACATTTTAAAGTTGCGGACATCTGAATTTTATTCAGAATTGCCGCCCACCTGCCTTTGGCATACTACCCGCTAAAAAGGCTCACAATTTAAGGAAAAAATATGGCAAGTTTAAAAGACATAAAAAAAAGAATAAACAGTGTTCAAAGCACAAAAAAAATTACAAGGGCAATGAAAATGGTTGCAGCTGCAAAGGTTCGCAGTTCCGAATCTGCGGTTAAGGCATCCCGTCCTTATTCAACCGAGCTTTATCACATGTTTCAAAAACTTTTAAATTCTGTCGGGGAATTCAGTGCCGAAACTTTGAAAATTAAAAGAGCAGTTGATAATTACCCAAAATTGCTTGAGAAAAGAGAAGCAAAATCAGTCGGCTTATTTGTCATAACCTCAAATAAGGGACTGGCAGGAGCATACAGCGCAAATGTTGCAAAAGCCGCACTTAAACGAATAAAAGAACTGCAAGAACAAGGTTTGTCGGTAAAAGTTTTTGTTGCGGGACAAAAGGGTGTTTCGATACTTCGGAAACGTCTTGCAGCCCTAAATTGTACAATTGAAAAAAAATATTTTTCAGCTATTGAAAATCCTGATGCAATGGAAGCAAGAGATATTGCAGAAGACTTGGCAGAATACTATGTTGACGGCAGAATTGATAAAATAGAAATTATAACTACAAGGTTTCGCAACATGGTGAGTTACAGCATAAGTAATTGGGCGGTTTTACCTTTAAACGGAATTAAAGAT
Organism: uncultured bacterium; assembly: GCA_902766975.1. GTDB lineage: Bacteria > Cyanobacteriota > Vampirovibrionia > Gastranaerophilales > Gastranaerophilaceae > Zag111. The sequence goes on from CACXFH010000076.1 coordinate 4,070, forward strand.
ACCCATGAAAGAATAACGGATAATATATTGGAGCCTTTGATGGAATTTACCCCTGATATGCATCACATTTTGCAAAAAGTTGTTCCGATGTATATTACAAATACTTTTTATCAGGCACTATTGGAAGCAAAAGCAAGTGAACTTGCATCAAGAATGACTGCAATGTCTGCTGCTACTACAAATGCGGAAAAAATTATTCACAATTTATCAATCGAATATAATAAACTTCGTCAATCAGCAATTACAAACGAAATTATTGAAGTAATAAACGGCGCAAATTCTCAGGTCGGATAAATATTTAATTTGCAAGGGTACTATTTCAATGCAAGAATTAATATATTTAAATATATACGTGCACTGAAGTGCACGCTACGTACTGACTGAGAGGCCTTATTATTTATTTTTGTTTTTAATTTTTTTGTAAATGTTATGTATTAATATTACTGAATATATCAAACAATATGGAGGAATTATGGCATAATAAAACCATACCCAAAAGCGACTGTAACTAGGATTTATCATTATAGAGTATTTTTCATAAATTATAATTATTGTTATGACAATACCTAATATAACTGTAGGTAATTTTAATTGGTTGAAAAATTTGTCTAAATATGTACTCCAATTGTGTTTTATTGCTAGTATCGTTGCGATTATTGGTAAGAAAAAATATATGATTGGGATAATAAGCAACATAATAACCGCAATAATCGCAATAAAA
>CACXFH010000077.1 GCA_902766975.1 uncultured bacterium
ATGGTAAATGTGAGTGTAACATAAATACAAATTGACCTGTTGCCATTTATTGCCTCCAATCTTTTGAATTATATAACTTAATATAATTCAATTATGTACATAATATATATACCACAAATGTGTAAAAAAATTAATCCTAATTAACTAATTCTATTGAATAATTTTACAAACATTAATAATCCGTAAAAATATAAAAAATATGTTTATGTAATTCTGTGTTATAATCGACTTATGAGAGTTTTGAAGTTTATTTTTGGTATAGTATGCGTTTGTGTTGCGGCAATGTCATTGAGTGCGGTGTTGTATCTGAAAGTGCTGCCTGCTGCCGTACAAAATAAAAAAGTAATAAATTATATAGAAAAAATCGCATCAAAAGCGCTTGAGGCAGAAGTTAAAATTGAAGAGCCATATTTAAAAACAGACTGGACTCCTTATGCAAGAATTAAACTTAAAAAACTTACACTCAAAGACAAAAACAAACTACTTTTGTATGTCAAAAATTTTGATTCAGAACTTTCCTTATGGAAATTGAGAACGAATAAAGAAATTGATATAAAAACGATAAAAGTAGATGACGCAAGTGCGGATATAAGCGGGATTTTAAGCCTGCCGCCATTTAAAAATACGCCCCAAAAAGAAGAAAAAGGTATAAGCGTAAATATTTTCAAATCAACTGCTGACATTAAAAATCTTGACGCTTTTTATCAGATTGATAAAGAAAGTTCCGTAAAGATAAAAGCAAAAGATATAAAAATTTCTGATAATCCTGATAAAAAAACTCTCAGCTATGATATGCATGCCACTTTGATGCGTGATAAAAGTAAGCTGGATATTTTGGCAAAAGAATCCGGTGAAAATACAATTATTGAGAATAAAGAAAAACTTATAATAAAAAATTCAAATCTAAAAGTTGCAAATACGGATATTCTTTTTAATGGGGAAATTGACAGCAAAACTTTCAAAACAAATTTCAAATCCAAAAATTTCAGAGTAAAAGATGCCGTTGATATTATGAATTCGCAGATTGTTGAGAACAATTTGAGCGATTACCTTGTGTATTTTAAAGATTTAGACGGGGATTTTGATTTCGATGTGGATGTAAATTCAAAAAATATAGGAGGAAAAGTTGATTTAAATAAGCTAACATTCAATCTTGTGCCGCTTGCTTCTTTGCCGGTAATATTGAATGAAGGTAAAATAAAATTTGATAATAATCTTGTGACAATTAAGGATTTTAAAGGCTACTATGACGGCAAAACTCGCAACAAAATTGATTTTACCGGAACTGTGAAAGACTATTTAAAATCAATTGATACCGATATAACAGGCAATGCGGTTGTTACAAATGATTTTGCAAGTAAATATTTGTCAAAAATTATTTCATATCCTATTCAAATTAAAGGTCAGGCAGACACAAGAATTATGCTCAAATCAAAATACGGCAAAATGGATTTGGTCTGGTTGTATAAATTTGAAAAGGGGCATGGTTTTTTGTTCGGGGGGCATGAAGAAAGTTCAATTAATAATGCGGGTATAAGGGTAATGGCCGCAAAAATGCACCTTGCTGACGGTTTACTTGCAATAAAATCCTTGGATTATCACTTGGCAGAGAAAAAACCAAAATCCAGAAAAGAAATTCATACTCCGATTTTGAGTTTAAACGGAAACATTGAACTAAACGGTAAAATAAGAGATTTAGGGTTAACTTTAACAAAGCCAATGCCCAGTGCTTTTGTAAATTTGCTTCTTCAGCAGGATTTGTTCAGACATGGTACTTTTACTGGGAAAATGAAGTATATTAATAAAGGTAAGAATCCTGTTTTGGATGGTGATTTCCGAATAAATGAAGTGGGGATTCCAAGCCAGAGATTGTTTGTAAAAAAAGGAGTTGTCAGAACCGAAAACGGTAATATGTTGATAACTGCAAACGGACGCTATCGCCGTTCATCTTATGATGTCAATGCAAAAATTAAAAATGAAATAGTTTTTCCGATAATCGTTCGTGATGCGAATTTGACTATTGATGATATGGATGTTGAAAAATATTTGCAGGCATTTAATCAGCAAAATCCGAGCGAGCAAGCTTCAGAGGATGTTCACGGAGCAATTGCAAAATCATTGGAACAGGAAGTTGATGAGGATGGAAATTCTCAAACATTCGACCTTGCAAATCTTATAGTAGAAAAGTGTACTTTAAAAGTTTTGAAAGGTCATTATAAAAATATAAATTTTGCTGATGTCATAGGGCATTTGACTCTTGATAAAAACAGCATATTAAATTTAAATTCAAACAGATTTGAAATAGCCGAAGGAAATGCGGAAGTAAAAGTAAAATGTGACTTCAAAAAACATCTGTATAATTTGACTCTTGCTCTTATGCGTGTAAATTCCGACACAATAGCAACAGAACTTGTTAATCTGCCAAAAGAAATAAAAGGAAAAGCAAGCGGAATTATTGATATTAATACCGATAAGACACTTAAACTCAACGGAACAATAAAATTTGTAATTCAAAACGGTGAAATTGCAAAAATCGGGTTGGTTGAGTATACAATGAAGGTCGCATCATTATTCCGAAATCCTGTTGTAATGGTTACTCCGAGTGTGATTTCCGATTTGGTTGATATCCCCGAGGGTAAATTTGATTATATAAACGGAACACTAAAGCTTGAAAGAAATGTAATCAGACAGATGGTTATAAAATCAATATCCCCGCAGTTGAGTACATTCATTGTCGGCAGATATAACCTTGAAAATCAGGATGCAATTTTAAGGGTGTATACAAGATTTTCCAATCGCAAAAAAGGTGCTTTCGGTTTTTTAAGAAGCTTGTCTTTAAACAGTATTGCAAACAGAATTCCTTTTAGCAGTAAAAATAACAGCAATTATTATGAGGCTGAAATTAAAGAAATTCCAAGAATTGAAGCTGATGAAAAGGATTGCCAGATATTTTTGACAAAAGTCGACGGGGATATAGTACAAAACAACTTTTTATCTTCATTGTACAAAATAAAATAAATTATACTAAATCAATTTAGTTCATTATTGCGATTTTGTTCACTTTTTATAAAATTGCATATTTCTTCAAGCCTGTTATCTTCCATTGCATCAATAAGAGCTTGAACATTATCAAATTTTTTAAGTGCAAATCCGGTTTCGGCAAGCAAAACACAATCATTACATAATCTGTATTCTCCATATTTTATGGAACCTGCGTAAGATTTACTTTTGCCGCAGCAAGCACAGTCAAAATATTCAAATTCCAAATCAGGATTTTCTTCCAAATCGTCTATAATCATCTGTTTTGTCACTGCCTGCATTTCTTCAATTATTTCTTCCGGTGTTTTGTCCATTTATTAAATCCTTATCTTATTAAATTCTGCATTTCGACTACAGCCTGTTCTAAACCAACAAAGACTGCTTTTGAGATAATACTGTGCCCGATATTTAATTCATACAGCCCTTCAATTTCATGCATTCTGTGGACATTTTCATAATTCAGACCGTGTCCAGCATTTACTCTTAATCCCAGTTCTTGAGCAAGTTTTGCGCAATTTTTAAGTTTCAAAAATTCTGCTTCTTCACTCTCTGTTCCGTAAGCGTTTGAATATGCTCCTGTGTGCATTTCAATGAACTGTGCCCCTGTTTTGGCACTTGCTTTGACTTGTTCTTCATTTGGATCTATAAATAAGCTGACTTCTATACCTGCATTAATAAGCGGTTTTACAAACTCAGTAATTTTTTCTAATTGACCCGCAACATCAAGTCCGCCTTCGGTTGTAACTTCCTGTCTTTTTTCAGGTACAAGGCAAACGGAATGCGGTTTAATCTTTAGCGCAATTGCTTGCATTTCATCGGTTACTGCCATTTCAAGATTAAGATTGATTTTTATATTTTCGCTGATTTGTTTAACATCTTCGTCTTTTATATGACGTCGGTCTTCACGTAAATGTGTTGTAATTGAACTTGCTCCGCAGTTTTCGCAAATTTTTGCCGCTACCAGTACATTGGGGTCATTCCCCCCTCTTGCGTTTCTGAGTGTTGCAACGTGATCTATATTTACACCTAAAAGCATTGTTTTTCCCTCTTATTTATTGTCGGAATATTAGTGCCGACCTGCTTCTTATTTTGTGAGTAGTGAATCGTAAATTGTGAATAGACCTTTACGGATTTGATATTTATAAAATGTGCGACAGCACCGATAACGACTATTCACAACTCACGATTCACTTCTCACCTTTTTTTATTATTGTATTTCATTTTATTTAATTTCAATAGTGCCGTATATGTCGGCAAAATCGAAATATTTTCTTCCATTTTATCAGAAGATGATGCGATTTCAACCGCCTTTTTTAAATCTTCTTCAACTTTTATTTTTTCTGTCGGTACTCCTGCATATTTAAGTCTGACAGCCATATCTTTTGCTCTGATACCTGATACAATTATCGGTTTTTGCGCATTTTTTAATCTCTCAAAATCCGCATCCCAAAGCCATGAAACATCACGACCGTCTGCATAATTATCATTTATTGCAATTAAAATTTGTGAATTTAAATCAATTGTTTTTAGTACTTCACTTGCTCCTGTCGGGTTTTTAATCAACTGAATGAGCGCCTGATGCCCGTTTATAAGTTTTTTTTCAGCTCTGCCGAAGATTGATTTATAAGTTGAAAGTGCGTTATTTATATATTTTATATCAATTCCTAAAAATAAAGCGGCAGATATTGCTCCAAGCGCATTATACGCATTGTATAATCCGATTAAATTTACTCTGAATTCATAATATTTACCCCCAAAATCAATTTTGATTTTGGAGTAATCGTCAAAAATTTCGGCATAACCTTTAAATGTTAATTCAGGTCGTTTGTAGCCGCATTTTTCGCAATAATAATGTCCTTGCTGCGCAAAAAATCTTTTTGAATATTTGAGTTCTTCCCCGCAGATACATTTAAAAACTTCACTGGGGGCGGATGAAGAAGATTTGTGCTTATCGGAACAAAATTCTACATTTTCAAAACCGTAATAAAAAGCTTCTTTTTCTTTGCCTAAATTCGCGACCAGTGGGTCATCCGCATTAAGAAATAAAATGGGATTAGCTTTATTGATTGCATTTTTTATAAACCCTGCAGTTGTTTCAAGCTCCCCGTATCTGTCTAATTGATCTCTGAAAAGATTTGTCACTATCAAAAAATCAGACGGAAGATAATCATATAATTTTGTCAGATATGCTTCATCAGACTCTAAAACCGCATAATCAAATTTTTTACAGGGCAATTTCAGCGCAAATACATTTGCAATCCCTGTAAGCATGTTTGCCCCTTTTACGTTATGTATAATTCTGTTGTTGTTTTGTTCCAGAATTTGCGCTAAAATTCCTGAAGTTGTTGTTTTTCCGTTTGTTCCTGTTATTGCAATTGTGTTGGGCTTAACATATTTTGCACAATATTTCAGAAAATCAGGGCAAATTTTAAGTGCAAGCATACCGGCAAAAGATGTTCCGCCGGAATGTTTTAAAATTCTTATCGAATAATATGCGAGTTTTGAAAGCAACAATGCAATATAAAATCTGAACATACCCTCTATATTTAAATACTCCTTTAAATGGATTGAAAATTTTTAAACAAATATATTATAATAAAAAGTATAATACAAAAAAGGAAAATAATGTCGACATTTTTTATAATATTGATCATCACAGCGGAAATTATTATAACCTGTCAGGTTGCGAGTTTTATCCTGAAAATTGATAAAAAAGTGTGCGATTTGAATAATAAAATTGCGCAAGTTACCCCTAAAATAAAAAGCGATATTATAACTGTAAGAATCGGCTTGAATAAAATTTTATTAAGTTTAAATAAATTTGAGCAAAAGCTTCACTCTAAAAAAGAAGAATTTAAGTTTATTATACTAAAAAATATCGTAACGATGGCATTATACCTCATATTAAATACCAACGGGAAAAAAGTTTTATCGGTTGTTGAACTTGCATTTGATATAAAAGATTTTCTCGGCAAATATGCAAAAACCTTTGCCTAATTTGGCTTATGCTAAAAACTCTTGAAAAAGCGTAAAAAACATGATATTATTATTGCGTCATATTAAGAAATGAGGTTTACAACTATGTGCAAAAAAAATGATGCTTTTGTATTCTCGATGGGTATAATAGCAGGGGTCATCGGCGGAATTATCGGCGGAGTACTTTTTGCCCCGAAATCAGGTGAAGAAGCAAGAAAAGAATTAAAAGATACAGCGTGCGATTTTTATGAAAAACACGCTCCGCAAATTATTGATGCAAAAAAACAGGCACTGGAATCTGTCGATTTAATGAGATATAAATTAGAAAGACAATTTAGAAAAATCAATAATGCAATCAAATCAAAAAAGATGCTTAAAGCGAAAGAACTGGAAGATATAGATAACCATTCAGACAGTGAATTTGATTACTAAAGAAAGGAATTTATAATGAGTGTAGAAATATCCGAAGCGGTTCTTAATTACAGTTTGGTATCCCTTGCGGTGATGGGTGTTGTAGTTCTTGGCTTTTTGGCTAAGTTATTATATGACTGTTCCAAACTCGCACAAAACGTTTCAAAAACAACCGATATTGTTAATTCGGAACTCAAACCGACTCTTGATGAAGTTAATAAAGCTCTGAAATCATTTAATAATATTGTTCAAAGCACCGGCGAGGGTGTCGGAAATGTAAAATTGGGTTTTGAAAATGTTTTAGCCAAAACAAAAATCTTTTCAGGTAACCTGATGAGCGGATTTTTAAAAGGATTTCTTGCCGTATATAACTTGTTTGGCAAGAAAAAATAGACAATTTGTCGAATAAAAAAGAAAAATAATCAGATTAAAATATGTGAGTATAAACAGTAAAGGAGAAAAATTATGTCAGCAGGAAAATTTATAGCAGGTTTCATTGTAGGCGGTGCAATCGGTGCCGTTGCAGGTATTTTGCTTGCTCCAAAATCAGGCGAAGAAACAAGAAATGATATTGCAAACGGTGCAAAAGAAATGCTAAAAAAAGCGGATGAAACCGCAAAACAAATTCAATCTAAAGCAGATGATGCATTAGGTGAATTGCAAAAAAAAGGTGAAGAAATTAAAGGTAAATTGCAAGATTTAATCAATAAACAAAAAGACGAAAATCCTGCATAATTATTGTTGAACGGTTTAAACGATTTATTAATAATACGTAAGTTGGGGTTTCTACCCCAACTTTTTTTGTTGGACTGAAAGCCCAACTTACATATTACAAAACTTTAAAACCCTCAGGCGAGGGAACTTTTTTTACTATTGTGTTATAATCCTTTTGTGAAATAATGTAGAAAAGTAGGTCGGCATTGCTATGCCGACACATATTATTTACGGA
>CACXFH010000078.1 GCA_902766975.1 uncultured bacterium
AAAACCATTCTACAAAGATTATGCTTTGAAAGAAGGTCCTTGGATGACAGCAGGTAAAGTTGCATTGTACACAGTTGGTGGTACAGCAGTTGGTACCGGTGCAGGTGTTGGTTTCTCATTCATTCCGAAACCTGAAAAAGTTGGTACCGGTGTTGCAATTGGTACTCCTGTCGGTGCAGGCGTTGGTTTAATCACAGGTTTAGTAACTCCAGGTTTGAACTATGTTGCACACGAAGGTGAAGAAATTCAAGTTATCTTATTGGATGACGCTAGTATTTCTAAGTAATTTCTTAAACACACAAAAAAAACGAGGTTCTGATTATTATCGGGACCTCGTTTTTAGTTTTATTTTGAATTCATTACTATATCATTCATTTTTTGCTTCTTTTTTTTCTTTAAAATCACGTATTGTGCTATCCCACTCATAGACTTTATCATTTGCGTCTTTATATACTCCATTTGCGTCTTTAGTTAAATTTTTAGCTGCGGCTCTAGCTTCTTTTAATTCAGCTAAAATCTCTGTATTATCTTGTTCTTTGTTTACTTTAGATTCATCATCATCGCCTCCAACTATGAGCAGATCTTTTAATTGTTCAAATGTGCCTGTGTATTCCTTTGAACCGTTTTTTGAAACAGCTACAAATTTACCCGGTTCTGTTGGGTGTGAAATTATATTGTAAAATTTGCCATATAAAGTATTTAAACCTTGCAAAGAAGCCTCATCACCGGTTCCAGCAGAGTCAGATGCTCCTTGCTCCTTCTTGTTTAGTGCGCCAAATATTCCGCCTTCGCCAAATATTCCGCCGCCAAATAATCCGCCCATTAGTGCAGTCATTCCAAAGAATCCGTCCGTTAGTCCGCTTAGAAAGCCCCAAAAGCCTCCCGAATCACGTTGAATGTTAATATTCTCAGTGTAGCTATAGCGATCACCTCCAAACAACGATGGCATTGGCATTTGCCTGTGATAGCAATTAAACCGTATAGGACCATTAGGTCTGTACTTTAAATTAAACGCTCTGCCGATTCCGACTCTCATAAGCGGTCTCCTCTAATTTATACTTTTACTTATTAATATAAAGTATATATAAAGTATATAATTGCTTATATATATGCGAATTGTAACATTTCTTTACATAATTTACGAAATTAATAAACATAAAAAACAACAGTAGAATGAATACTACTGTTGCTTTTTGTCATATAACACAGACTAAACTATGCTGTAATTCCTTCTTCCTTTTTAGTCGGTAGTTGAACAATCTCCGCATTTTTGCGGTTTTTCACCATATCCGCAGTAACAACGAACTTCTCAATATTTTCTTTTGTAGGAACATCATACATAACATCAAGCATAATCTCCTCTACAATTGAGCGCAAAGCACGGGCTCCCGTTTTACGTTTAATCGCCTCTTTGGCAATCATATCAACGGCCTCGGGCTCAAATTCCAAATCAACACCATCCATTTTTAATAAAGCCTGATACTGTTTTAAGATAGCATCTTTAGGTTCAGTCAAAATCATTTTTAATGTTTTTTCATTTAACTGATCTAATACGGCATAAACAGGAATACGACCGATAAATTCGGGAATCAATCCAAATTTCAACAAATCCTCAGGCTGCAAACTCTTTAACAATTTCATGGCATTAGCGTCTTTTTCTGCTTGAGAAAGAGATGCCGTTCCAAATCCAACGGAATTACCTTGTCCTGCCCTTTTATCAACAATTTTTTCCAAACCGACAAATGCACCGCCGCATATAAAGAGAATATTCTTTGTATTAATTTCGATAAATTCTTGATGCGGATGTTTTCTCCCGCCTTGGGGCGGAACATGCGCAACAGTACCCTCAATCATTTTTAACAACGCCTGCTGAACACCCTCGCCTGAAACATCACGGGTAATTGACGTACTTTCTGACTTTCTTGAAATTTTGTCGATTTCATCAATATAAATAATACCACGTTCAGCCTTTGACGAGTCGAATTCAGCATTTTGATATAGTCGTAACAAAATATTCTCGACATCATCGCCCACATAACCTGCTTCTGTTAATGTAGTCGCATCTGCAACCGCGAACGGAACATCAAGCATTTTAGCAAGTGTTTGAGCAAGTAAAGTTTTACCAGAACCGGTAGGACCGACAAGCAAAATGTTAGATTTTTGGATTTCAACACCGTCTTTTGAATCAGAAGTATTATGTTTTAACCTTTTATAATGATTATATACAGACACCGCCAAAACTTTTTTAGCATCTTCTTGTCCTACAATATATTGGTCTAAGTAAGCTTTAATTTCATGAGGTTTTGGAATAGCCTTCTCAGTTTTTTCCGGCGTTGCACCTTCAATTTCTTTTTCTTTGTTATCAAGAAATTCCTCATCTAAAATTTCATTACATAATTCAACACATTCATCACAGATATACACTTCCGGACCTGCAATCAATTTTTTGACTTGGTCCTGCGTTTTTCCGCAAAATGAACATTTTAATTTTTCATCATGTTTTGGCATTAATTCGCCCCTTTATTACTATTTAATTTCGTCACGTGAAATAACTTTATCAATCATACCGTATTCAAGCGCTTCTTGAGGAGTCATGATATAATCTCTATCAGTATCTTTTTCAATCTTTTTGATTGATTGACCGGTATTTGATGCTAAAATTTCGTTTAATGATTTTTTAATTCTTATAATTTCTGCAGCTTGAATTTCAATATCGGTTGCCTGACCTTGAGCACCGCCCAAAGGTTGGTGAATCAAAACTCTTGAATGAGGAAGGGCAAGTCTTTTTCCTTTTGTACCTGATGATAACAGGAATGCGCCCATGGAAGCAGCTTGACCTAAACAAATTGTAGAAACATCCGCTCTTATATGCTGCATTGTGTCGTATATTGCAAAACCTGCTGTTACGCTACCACCCGGAGAATTGATATATAACATAATATCTTTTTCGGGATTTTCACTATCCAACAATAATAACTGCGCAACAACCAAATTAGCAACCATATCATCAATCTGAGTGCCTAAAAATATAATTCTTTCTCTTAATAATCTTGAAAAAATATCAAAAGAACGTTCGCCTCTGCTCGATTGTTCAATAACAACAGGTACAAAACTCATCTTTATTCCCTTTCTTATTTACTATACTTATTCATTATATACAAAAGGCGGAGCGGTGACTCCGCCTTTTATAGTATTTTTTTTATTT
>CACXFH010000079.1 GCA_902766975.1 uncultured bacterium
TGAGGAAATTATGAAAAAGAAATATCATTTTATAGCAATAGGCGGAGTAGGAATGAGCGGTTTGGCAAAATATCTTTTGCAAAACGGCTATGAAGTTTCAGGCTCTGATATTAATGACAGCAAATATGTAAAAAGCGTCCGTGATTTGGGTGCAAAAGTTTATATCGGTCACAACGAAGATAATTTGCCTGATGATTGCATAGTGGTCGCAAGTACCGCAATAAGAGAATTTAATCCCGAAATTCAAAAGGCAAAGCGCTTAGGTTTACCAATTTGGCACCGTTCTGATTTGCTTGCGGAAATTTCAAGAGGAGAAGAATATTTTATCGGATACTCAGGAACCCACGGTAAGACAACAACATCGGGACTTTGCTCTTATGTATTGGAAAAAGCAGGATTAAAACCGTCTTATGTTGTCGGCGGTATTATTCCCGAAATTAACACAAATGCAAATTGCGCACACGCTAAATATTTTATCGCAGAACTTGATGAAAGTGACGGAACTATTGTAAAATACAGCCCGAATTTGGTTGTTGTAAATAACTTAGAGCCGGATCATTTGGATTTTTACAAAAACGGGCTGGAATCCATTTTAGAAACTTTTGAAACTTTTATTTCAAATATGAGAGAAAACGGCATAATCTTGGCAAATATGGATAATGAGGGAGTAAAAAGACTCGTTAAGTATTTTTCAGTCCACGAACTTGCGCATAATGCTAAATTTATAACATTTTCAATCGGCGGAAACACTGATTATTGCGCTAAAAATATTGTTTATGGTGAAGATTATACAACATTTGATATTTTCTATAAAGGCGAATTTCAAACAAATTTAAAAATATGGCTCAAAGGGGTTCATAATGTGTATAATTCACTTGCTGTTTGGGCAAGTTTGCATATTGCAGGTGTTGATATGGATTTGATTAATCTTCATTTCGCAACATTTACAGGTATGGGCAGAAGATTTCAAAAAGTAGGAGAATTTGACGGAATTTCGATTTTTGATGATTACGCACATCACCCCACAGAAATCAAAGCAACCCTGTCTTGTTCAAAATCTTTTAAGGGTAAACGCATAATTGCAGTTTTTCAGCCGCACAGATATTCAAGATTGCAAAATCTTTGGAATGAGTTTATGGAAGCATTTGACGGAATTGACGAACTTGTTGTGACAGATGTTTATGCAGCAAGTGAAGACGAAATTGTCGGAGTGAATTCGCAGGCTTTTGTGAATGAATTTAAAGAAAAATCTGATATCTCTTGCCGTCATATTTCAGGCAGCATGGAAGAAGTAGCAAAAGAATTATATAAAGACCTGAAATCCAATGATATTATAATCGGATTAGGTGCGGGAACAATTACAAAATTAGGACCTGAGTTGTTAAAATTAAGTAATCCTGCAAAAGTATAAAGTTCCGGATGACGGGATTATCAAGTTCAGAATGCCGCAAGCAAATGCTTATGCTAACTTGCAGTCAGTTTAGGATGACGTTTTTTTAATAAATTGCATGGTAAAAAATAGTGTAATATAATAATTTTACAATGACTGATTATATTGAAAAAGATTTTGATATAAAAAATTACACAACATTTAAAATCGGAGGAAAAATTGATGAGGCATACTTCCCTGATAATGTTGATGAATTTGTTCGTTTGTTACAAAAATATCCAAATATTCCCGTTCTTGGCAATTTGTCAAATACTTTAATATCAAGTGCCGGTTATGAAGGAAAAGTTATTTTTACCCATAAATTGGACAAAATTTTTATTGAAGGAAATAAAATCATCGCAGAATGCGGTGTAAAGGGTCCGAAATTGTCACAGGAAGTCGGGAAATCGGGTTTATCCGGTTTGGAATTTATGATAGGTTTTCCCGGAAGCATAGGCGGGGAAGTATATATGAACGCATCAGCACACGGGCAGTGTGTTAGCGATAGTATTATTTCAGTTCTCTGTTATTCAAGAAAGCTCGGTTTGATAACCTTTAAAAAAGACCAAATGGGATTTGATTACAGGGTTTCCCGCTGTGAAAAAGATGATTTGATAGTATTAAAAGCCGAATTTGAATTGACATCAAAAGATTCCGATGAGGTTAAAAAGCAAATGGATGAAAATTTGGATTTTCGCAGAAAACATCAGCCGACACTTGCTCTGCCAAATTGCGGAAGTATATTCAAAAA
>CACXFH010000080.1 GCA_902766975.1 uncultured bacterium
ATTTACCTTGATTATTTATAAACATAAAAAAAATAAATTTTGCTATTATTGAAATTACTGTTCTTTCTTCTCAAACCGACTGTTATTTTACATGAGCCTTAACTCGGATGTTGTGTCTAGCACAACCCTCTCGGTACTTTTAACAGGACATTTGGTCGGAAGTGTTCTATTCCATTGCGGCAAAAGCCCGAAGCAATCCTGTCATTTGATGTCGGCGTGGCAACGCCGACCAACTCAGTATTTACGTCATTCTGAGGAAATGAAATGACCGAAGAATCGCCCGATGTGGCAAATCTTTAGGCTTATATCGGTCAATCCTTCACATTAGTACAGAATGACAAAATGTTGGGGTAGAAACCCCAACTTACAAAATTAAACATAGCTGGGATAAGCCCAACTTACGAATTAATAAATATTTTAATATGATTCTAATTGACAAACAAGATCCGTTGCGTAATGATAAGGTTGGCATAATAGATGAAATTTATATCAATATTGGTTGCTCCGGTAAAAAAATTGTTGAATATCTGGAAACATTACTGAAGGATTAAAAAATGACATTACCTAAGTGCTGTATAACCTGCGCATTTTGTCTTAAAAAACTATATAAAGGAACTCCTTTTGAAACTCCTGTTTTGCGTCAGATAACAGAAGAAGATGCTCAAAATGCTTTAAACAATAATTATGATTTTTTGCATCACGAAGCAGATTTATTTAATGATTGGGAGCAGGAATATAACAAAAGAATAAAAATTTTTTGGGAAGAACAAGAAAACATCCGCAAGGAAAACCCGTTAAACTTATCCTATATGATACATAAACAAAAAGAAGCTTTCTCTGACTATACATTATTTGAAGAAGTTGGGATGCCTGCGCCACCTTTTGGACCGGTTAAAAAAGTTTATTTATATTGTGCAGAAAAACGTTTTGCAGACACCATAAGCAGCGGAATACAAAAACGCCCGATGTTTGTAAATGAGTTCCCCTGTGATTTTTATTTTTCAATAGAAGAAAGAAAGGAAAAAGATTTAGATGCTTGCAGAAATGAACGTGATTTAAACAGGCAGAAACTGAGAGATGAACTCCAAGAAAAAAGATTGAAAATAGAATTAGAAAATGCAAAAAATATGCAGAAAATACTTTCTGAAACTAAAGAAACGCTTAGCCAAACTGATGAAAGAATTAAAAACATTGTTGAGTCTATAGAAAAAACAAATAAATTGACTAAAAATATTGCAGAATATACAACAAGAAATGAAAAATCATCTAAACGATACTTTTGGGCAAGCTTGATTGTATCTATAATAGCAGTAATTGTAGCTTTGGCAGGGATATATTTCAATAATCAAAATCAAGATGCAAATATGTTCAACTTAATTAATATACAGAAAAATAAATAATAAACTATGTTATAATGCTGCTATGAACGACAAGCTCAAAGAAAGTTTAAAAATGCTTCCGGAGCTGCCCGGATGCTATATTTATTACAACTCGGATAACGAAATTATTTATGTCGGGAAAGCAAAAATCCTGAAACGCCGTGTGAAATCTTATTTTAACCGAAAACACGACAGCGTAAAAGTAAATGTGCTTGTTTCTCAAATCGATCATTTGGAATACATAATTACAAATTCGGAAGTAGAAGCTTTAATTTTAGAAAGCCATTTGATTAAAAAGCACAAACCGAAATATAATATTTTATTAAAAGACGACAAAAAATATCCTTATTTTTTGATTACCGATGAAGATTTCCCGCGCATACAAATTGTGCGTAAGCGCAATATCAACAAATTAAAAGGCAGATATTACGGACCTTATACAAATATAGGAGCAATGCATTCAACATTGGATTTTTTAAAAAAAATATTTCCGCTCAGACAATGCAAAACCCCTCGTTTTAAATCACGTCCCTGTCTATATTATTCTATAGGTAAATGCCTTGCACCATGTCAAGGTTTAGTTTCAAGTGAGGAATATAAGGCTGTTGTTCATCAGGCAGAATTATTTTTGTCAGGTAAACAATCCGAACTTATGAAACAATTGATGGAACAAATACAAAAATACTCAGAGTCCCTGCAATTTGAAAAAGCTGCACGACTCCGTGACAGCTATTTTGATTTACAAAAAACTCTTGAAAAACAAAAAGTCGTTTATGAAAATACTAAATTAAATGAAGACGTTATATCCCTTGAACACGAAGACGGTATACTGGTTATCGTAATTATGATGATTAGAGAAGGCAGGCTGATTGATAAAAAAGATTTTACTTTTGAAGTAGAAAAAGACGATAAAATCGAATACTTTGAAACATTTTTTAAAGAATACTATAATACGCTGTCTTTGGAATTCCCTGACCGGATTGTTTCAGATGTTTTAGAAAAAATAGGAAATAAAACTCTCTACGAGCAATGGCTTAATATAATTTCTGGCAAAAATGTAAAAATAAGTTACGGCAAATCCGCCCAAGGCAAAGAGCTTCAAAAACTTGCAGATAAAAATGCACAAGTAATTCTTAATAACGCAAAACTTTCCAAAATGTCTAAAATAAATGAAGACTTTAACGAAATAGGGGCATTTTTAAAAGAAAAATTGAAATTAAATAATTTCCCCTACAGAATGGAATGCTATGATATTTCACACATTCAAGGAACAAATACAGTGGCATCGATGGTTACATTTATTAACGGCTTGAGCAAAAAATCCGAATACAGAAAATTCAAAGTTAAATCAACGGAAGGCAAACCTGACGATTTTTTATCAATGAAAGAGGTTTTGACAAGACGACTGTCAAGATTAGGTGAAAAAGGTTGGGACAAACCGGATTTAATCATAATTGACGGAGGTAAAGGTCAGTTATCAAGTGTAATGAAAGTTGTTGAAGATATGGGCATTGAAGGAATAGATTTTGTGAGTCTTGCAAAAAGACAAGAAGAAGTTTTTTTACCGCATAAGTCAAAATCCATATTGCTCCCAAGAGAATCCGCAGCCCTGTTTTTAATTCAGAGAATAAGAGATGAAGCTCACAGATTTGCTATAACATATCACAGAAAACTACGAGGTAAAAATAGTTTAAAAGACAAATCTAAGTAAGACGACGTCTTGAAGATTTTAAAAAATCCTTAAGTTCACTTTTAATTTGTTTTTTTCTATCCTCGGTTACAACCCTTTTATTATATCCGACAGCAGCTCTTACTTCGTACACTCTTTTAAATTTTCCGTTTGAATCAACATCAATTGCATAATCATCCGATTCACTATGATGCCCGTCTCCTGTCAAGTTTTCACGGAAATTCAAATATATATCTTTAAGCTCCGATATAATAGTATTACTACCCAACCATTTTTGAACAAATTTTTCGTCAGGCCCCAACCCGCCTTCAGTTCTTATTACACTCTTTACATTATAAATTGCTTCTGACATCCCGATTCTGATAATTATATGAGGATAACGAATAGTTTCATCCATAGCCAGCTTCAAATTGTTATATTTTGCCATATTAAAGTTTACTGAACGGCCGCTGCGAGCATCCATTTGTAAATCAACGATAAATGCTTGAAGTTTATTTGCCATTTCATTTAATGTTGATACCATCTTAACTCCGTTTAATTATTCATGCTGTGAATCGGAGCCGGAATCCTTCCGCCTCGTTCTACAAATTTCATAGCCGAAAGATTATTTATCGGCATAACAGGTGCTTGCCCCAACAATCCCCCGAAAAATAATCTCTCACCCGCATTTTTACCAATTGCAGGTATAACACGAACTGCAGTCGTTTTTTTATTTATCATTCCGATTGCCATTTCATCTGCTATCATTCCTGCTATTGTACTAACCGGTGTATCACCGGGGATTGCAATCATATCAAGTCCGACAGAACAAACCGAAGTCATTGCTTCAAGTTTATTTATATTAAGATATTTTTTATTTGCCGCCTCTATCATTCCTGCATCTTCGGATACAGGGATAAATGCTCCGGATAATCCGCCGACATGAGAACTTGCCATTATTCCGCCTTTTTTAACGGCATCATTTAACATTGCAAGAGCCGCAGTCGTACCATGCGCACCTGCATGCTCAAGCCCCATAGCCTGAAAAATTCCTGCGACACTGTCACCTACCGCAGGAGTAGGCGCAAGAGATAAATCAATAACACCAAAAGGGATATTTAATCTTTTTGATAATTTTCTGCCGATAAGTTCGCCCGCAGAAGTGATTTTATACGCGGTCTGCTTGATTTTATTTGAAAGTTCACTCATATCAGCATTACCGTCTAATGATAACACCGCCGCTCTGACAACACCCGGACCTGATACCCCGACATTTAAAGCAGCTTCAGGTTCTCCCATTCCGCAAAAAGCTCCTGCCATAAACGGATTATCATCAGGTACATTACAAAATACCACAAGTTTTGCCGCCCCGATACAATCCTCGTTTTTTGTCAAATTGGCTGCTTCTTTAATAATTTTAGCCATCTTTAAAACAGCATCCATATTAATACCGGCTTTTGAGGAAGCCACATTGACAGATGAACAAACCCTTTGCGTTTGCGCTAATGCCTGAGGAATACTTTCTATCAGCAACTTGTCGCCTTTTGTCATTCCTTTTTCTACAAGCGCACTGAATCCGCCCACAAAATTAACCCCTACATCTTTTGCCGCAGCATCGAGAGTTTTTGCAATTTTTATATAATCATTTTTTTTGCAAGATTCACCAATTAGAGATATGGGAGTTACGGAAATTCTTTTATTTATGATAGGTATAGAATATTCATCCGCCAATTCATCAGCATACACCACAAGATTTTTGGCATATTTTTTAATTTTGTTATAAATATTTTCGCAAACTTTATCACAATCCTCTGATATGCAATCTCTTAAACTTAAAGCCAAAGTTACAGTCCTGATATCAAGATTGTACAATTTTATCATATTTATGGTTTCTAAAATATTTTGTTCTTCTATCATATTAATGCTTTAAACCAAAGAATGTTGCTATACTCCAATCTGCGACCTTTAATTTTATTTCTACACGACGGCTTTTTGCCATATCCTCATTTCCGTTTTCATCAAGAATAAGATCATTAAAGCTTCTGCCTTCTACGGTAATCATATGTCTGAAACCTTCGTTAAATTCAGGCTTGTACTTCCCGCGCAACATATAATCAGCTACCGCATTTGCCCTTTTTGTACTTAAATCCATATTATAAGTAAATTGATCATTTATATTCGTTAAACCCGCAAATGCCTGTGAATCCGTATGTCCTTGAATTATTATACTGTCTATATTATCAACAAGTTTTTTATTTGAAAAAATAGTATTTACATAAATAGGTGTCAAGCGGTCAAGAAATTTCTTACCTTCCGGCTTTAATATATAACTGTTTACCTCAAACAATGTCGATGACGGTATTTCTAAATCTCCGGTCAATTTGTCAATTTTTGCATTAATATTATTGCTTTGCAGTTCATTTTCAATTTTTTTTGCAACTTCCATCTTTACACGCTGTTGCTGCACGGATTTTTGATTAAATCCCGTCATAGCCAGGACAAATAAAGTTATAAATATAATCGCCAAACCAAGCATAAGGTCAGACATCGTAACCCAAAATATATTTCCGTTATCATCGTCATTACGACGTTTTTTCTGCATAATAGCCATTTATAAATTTCCCTTAAAACAGACCGTCAATCTCATCTTTCCCATCTGAGCCTTTAGCTGCTTCTTTCATCTGCTTATTTAATTGATTTAAACCAAATATAAGATTCTCCAAATATGGTACTAAATTCGCAGCCATAGTTTCATTGAATGCACGTTTAAACTGTTTCGGCATTGTTCCTATAAGATTTGCAGCAGAATTGTTTTGAATTTTTGACTCTCTCAATAACTCATAGAGGAATTTTTCCGATGAAATGCTTGCAAACAATTCCCCAAAGATATTTTGAATACGCACTAACGGTTTTTTGCACAATATTTGAAACAGAAGTTTTTCAATCAACAGATAAATTAATGAAGATGATACCGCAACAACAGATACAAATGCCGCAGATTGCATCCCCTGCATAAATGCCGCAACGGAATTTATTGTTTTTTCCGGAGATGTAAAATCAATCATTCCGAACGCAATTGCAATCTTCATAAATGTAAATAACGGTCCAAAACCTGTCAATATTGTAGGAATTGTTTGTATCAATCTGTAATTAAATTTAGAGCTTATCAATGTTTCATCATTAAAAAAGTATAACGGATCGAATGTAGTTTGCACATTTTGAACTGCGGATGATATATCTTTATACTGATAATTTTCACCTTCTCTTAGTGCAACAGATTCCGAAAATACCAAAGTATTTTTAAACTCTATCCATATTGAGTTTACATAAGGATTAGCCAACATCCAACCATCTAACTCTTTAAAACGAAAATTTAAATCATTCTTTTTAAATGTCGAAATAAACTTGATTATATAACTTAAATTTTTGTTAACTTTTACATATTGAATAATACAATATAAAATAGACAATATAAAAGTGAATAATACTATCAATATCGGTATATCTGAAAATATTTCTTTAAAACTCATGAATCCTCCAAGCTCATGCATAATAATATCATATTTTTATATATCTATCAAATATTAATCAGATATAAATTTTAAAAATAAATGAATATATTTGCCTATCAATATTCCTACAAAGCCAAAAACCATATCATAAATTATTTTTAATCCGCTTTGAGCAGCAATCCACGATTGTATAAATATTTTCCCCTCCCCTTTTATTGCTGCCAAAATACTCATATACGCAATCCCACACAAATGAATAACCAAAACTCCCAATATTGCAGCCAAAAACATGTTCAAAAAGGAATATTTTTTATTAAGAAAACAACCTGCTATAAAAGCACCTAACGCAAAAGCCAAAATATATCCGAAACTGTATTCTGCCATATATGTTATACCGCCCCCCAAGGCAAAGACAGGAAACACGAACAAACCGGTAAAAATATAAAGCAGCGCACATGTTATTCCTAATTTTTTGCCCAAAACAGAACAAATAAACATCAAAACAGGAATTTGAGGAATAATGCTGAAACTGTATATATATTCTTCGGGAGCGAAAGACTTACCAAAATTAAAACATGCAGGAATAATGTAATGCTTTATATCTACACTAATAAACGTTGCACCAACAATCAGCAAAGTACATAAAATCACCAAAATAAAGTTATTTATCGGTATTTTTACCCTATTCTGCTTTTTATCAAGTCTTTTCATTTTTGGAATAAAAACTTCTTCAGACATTTATTAAAATTTTCTCCTCAAGATCCTTACTCCTTTGTTCAAACGGGACTTTGAATTCATCATAAAAAATATTTTTAGTCCACATAATCATAGCATCTTCGTTGTTATCCTGATAATATTTTTTCCTTATACCAAAAGATGTAAAACCGTATTTTTCATACAGTCCGATTGCAGCCTTATTACTCACTCGAACCTCTAACGTCAGATATTTAATCATTTCTTTATAGCAATCATCAAGAATGTGTTTTAATAAAGCCTCTCCATAACCTTTACGCCTGCTCTCGGTATCAACTGCTATATTGGTTATATGAGCCTCCTCAAGAATATGCCATGTTCCGGCATAAGCAACAAGCTTTCCCTCCGAATTAAATAACGAATAATACCACGCCAAATCATTATTTAACTCTTGCAAAAAAGAATCCTTTGACCAATGATGCGCTCCGTATGCTTTTTCTTCAATAGCAATGACACCATCGGTATCTTCGGGGCTCATCCTGCGTATGAAAACTTTTTCTACAGTTTTACTCATAAAATAATGTTACCACTTTTTATAAAAGGTTGCAAATAATAAACAAATCCGAAAGCAAATACGAGATTTACGACAATTGCATGTTTTTATAAAATTTAGAAAATTAAATTTGTTACAAAAATTTACATTGTTTTCGTATACTCAAGTTTTTCAACAGTAAACAAAGAATTCAGCAGTTACAAGAAGTGTTATATATTTATAAAAACATCTAAAGAAAAATATGTTAAAACTCGTTAAATTATTGAATTTTGTCACTTGCTTTAAAAAAATCAGCAAGTATGATTGTAATACTCGCAATTATAATGACTTAATTGTGAATAAACAGCCGAAAAATGAGGTAATTATGGCAAAAGACGTTATTGAATTCGTTGGCACAATTATTGAATCCATGCCAAACGCAATGTTTAAAGTAAGACTTGAAAATGACCATGAAATATTGGCTCATATATCAGGAAAAATCAGAAAAAATTTCATAAGAATACTTCCCGGAGACAAAGTAAGAGTTGAAATGACACCTTATGATTTAACAAAAGGACGTATAACATTCAGATTAAAGTAACAGATGTTGAACAATTGAAGGGTTTGTATCAGTTCTTCAAAAGACAAAAAAATGAGTGAAGCACAGAAATAGCAATTCAACCATTCATCCATTCAACGAAATAATAAAGGAAAAGAAAAATGAAAGTAAGATCATCAGTAAAGAAAATTTGCGACAAATGCAAATGTATCAAGAGAAAAGGCAGAATTGCCGTAATTTGTGAAAACCCAAAGCATAAACAACGCCAAGGATAGTCACAAGTGGAAATTGCGCACGTAATCAGCAATTGGAGAGGAAGTATTTAAGCCTCTTACACAAAAAAATCTAACAACAAAGCCAAAGAAAAGGAGAAGAACATGGCAAGATTAGTAGGGGTAGATTTACCTCGTAACAAAAGAATGGAAGTAGCCTTAACATACATTTACGGTATCGGGCCTACTCGTGCTAAGAAAATTTTAGCAGCAACAGGTATTTCACCTGATTTAAGAACAGACAATTTAACAGAAGAAGATATTAAAGAACTTCGTAACGAACTTTCAAATTACCATATTGAAGGTGATTTAAGACGTGATGTTGCGATGAATATCAAGCGTTTGCAAGAAATCGGTTCATACAGAGGACTTCGCCACAAACGTAAACTTCCTTGCAGAGGTCAAAGAACAAAGACTAACGCAAGAACACAGCGCGGTAAAAAAGGCGCTGCAATCGCAGGTAAAAAGTAGGAAAATAAGTAGGTGAGTAAGTAAGGAAGTTAATAAGAATTTGTAAATTTCTTACTAACTTACTAACATCCTAACTTACTTACATAAAGAAAAGGATAACAAAAATGGCAAGACCAAGAACAACAAAGAAAAAGGAAAAGAAGAATGTATTACAGGGAGTTGTACATATTCAATCAACTTTCAACAATACAATCGTAACTTCTACTGACACTCAAGGTAATGCTATTGCTTGGGCAACAGCCGGAGCATCAGGCTTTAAAGGTGCCAGAAAAGGAACACCGTTTGCAGCTCAGTCAGCAGCTGAAATGGTAGCAAAAAAATCAATCGACCAAGGTATGAAAAAAGTAGAAGTTCATATCAAGGGACCGGGTTCAGGCAGAGAAACCGCTATCAGAGCCATTCAGGCTGCAGGTTTGGAAATTACATTAATAAAAGATGTAACTCCTATTCCTCACAACGGATGCCGTCCGCCCAAAAAACGTAGAGTATAGTATAGAGTGGAAAAGTGATTAAGTGAATAAGTGAATGGGCTTGTATCATTTATGACAAACTTAATCAAAGATAAATAAAAAATTAAAGAACTTATTCACCTATTCACATATTCACCAAAAATCGCAGGGGCTTGAGGATTTAGTCCATCCCCAAACCATAGAAGCCCTGCAGCGGATTTTGTGTAAGAGCGTAGCTCAAGTAAGTTAGGACAAAAGTTTGTGACAACGAAGTGAAGCAAACGGATTGTCCGAGAGACTACAAAATCCAAGACAAAACGAAAAGGAGAAAATAATGGCAAGATATACAGGACCAAGTGAAAAATTATTCCGTAACTACGGAGTAAAAGACTTATCAAACAGAAAGTTAACTTCATCAATGCGTCAAACCGCTTCAGGTCAACATGGCGCTGCAAGAAAGAAACTTTCAGAGTATGCACTTCACTTAAAAGAAAAACAAAAAATCAGATTAACTTATTTAATTAGTGAGAAACAATTTGCAAAATACTACAAAGAAGCAGCAAGAAGAAAAGGCGTTACAGGTACAATTCTTTTACAATTATTGGAATCAAGACTTGATAACATCTTATTCAGAGCAGGCTTTGGCATAACCCGTAAACAAACAAGACAAATTGTTAACCACGGGCATGTTCTTGTAAACGGTAAAAAAGTCGACATTCCGTCTTATTTAGTAAAAGCAGGCGATGTTATCACCGTAAAATCAAGAAGTTCAAAATTTGTTCAAGGTGTAATGGATTCAATTGATTTAGCTTGTGCTCCGGCATGGA
>CACXFH010000081.1 GCA_902766975.1 uncultured bacterium
GTGGGAGGAACAGCAGCAGGTGCATCGGTAGCAAAACCAAAAACACAAAAAGGCGAACATAATTTTAACAAATTTCAAACAACTGTAAGATTAGGAGCATTAGCAGCAACTCCGTTTTTAGTGAAAGAAGCAATTAAAGTTAACACGAAAGGGGCAAAAAAACTTGCACAACACGCAGGTGCAGGAATTGAAAAAGCCACAGAATATGCAGTAAGATATGGTAAAAAAGGTTTAGCATATATCAAAAAAGCTGCAAATAGCGAAAACGGGAAAAAGGCTGTTTCATTCGCAGAAAAAGTGATTAATAAATTTAAAAACTCAAAAATTGGTAAAAATATCATCAATAACGTAGTGAAAATTGCCAAAAAGGTTTCATCAAACCCAACAGTACAAAAAGTTGCGACAAAAGCAGCAGAAGCATTGCAGAAATTTGCAAAAGCATCAACCGCAAAGAAAGGTGCTATCGGATTGGTGGCAGCAGGAACAGCATTATTGGTATATGCCGGATTAAAAACAATCACAAATTATTACAAAAAAGAAGGTGCAATCGACCAAAAATATAAAGATATTGAAGTTATGAATAACATCTTGGCATAATAAATTTTACAAATAATTAAAAAATAGCGTACATATTAAAATATGTGCGCTATTTTTTATCAATAAAAATAAATCTTGTCATTGACGCAACTTATCTATTTCTTTTCTCAAACTGTCAAGTTCAGCTTTTACAGGGTCGGGAATTTTGTTATGCATTAAATTGCCGTCCTCATCTACAGTCGCTCTTTGAACTACCCGTCCCGGAACCCCGACAACGGTTGAGTGTGACGGAACATCCGAAATAACAACAGAACCTGCACCGATTCGAACATAATCTGCAATAATTATATCTCCTAAAACCTTGGCGCCTGCACCTAAAATCACATGATTTCCGATTGTGGGGTGGCGCTTGCCATGATCTTTTCCTGTACCGCCAAGAGTTACTTGTTGATAAACCAACACATCATCTCCGATTATTGTAGTTTCACCAATTACAACTCCTTCGCCGTGGTCTATAAAAAATCTGCGTCCGATTCTTGCGGCGGGGTGAATTTCAATCCCCGTAATAATTCTTGTCAGGTATGAAATCATTCTGGCAATTAACTTTAAATGCCATTTATATAATCTGTGAGCAAGACGATATGCGATAATTGCATGCAATCCGGGATAGCACAAAATCACCTCTGCAAGATTTCTTGCCGCCGGATCATTGTCATAAATTGTCTGAATATCCTCTTTAACCTTGGTTATCCCGCGTTTAATCGTTTCAAACATTAGTGCACCAATTTTGCGAATTTGCGCTTTCCTGCCTGTAATACTACGCTATCATCAAAATTAACACAATAAGCCATATCGGCAATTTTTTCTCCGTCAATTTTAACTCCGCCGCCTTGTATCAAGCGTTTTGCTTCCCCTTTACTTGAAGTAAAGCCAAGTTCTACAATTAAATCCAAAATCCCTTTGCCGTTTTCAACTTTAACCTCTTGTATATCATCAGGAATACCTTTATTGGATACGACATTTATAAATTCTTCCTGAGCTTTGTCTGCACATTCTTTGCCGTGATATTCTTCGGTTATAATATGTGCAAGCTGCATTTTTAAATTGCGCGGATTGATTGAACCATCAGCGATTTCTTTGTCATAGCGTTCTAAATCCTCTTTTGAAGTGTCCATCAACAGACTGAAATATCTTGTTATCATATTATCAGGAATGCTCATCAATTTACCAAACATATCTTTTGCACTGTCTGTTAATGAAATGCAATGCTCAGGATAAGTTTTAGACATCTTAACAACCCCATCCGTGCCTTCTAATAAAGGTAGAAGAACAACAAGTTGCGGATATTTTTTACCGTAAGCACTTTGAATATCTCTACCTAATAAAGTATTAAATCTTTGATCAGTTCCGCCTAATTCAATATCTGCATCAATCGCAACAGAATCATAAGCCTGCATCAAAGGATAATAAAACTCAACGATAGAAATGGGCTTCCCTTCGGCATAACGTTTTGCAAAATCATCTCGAGTCATCATTTGAGCGACCGTTACTTTACCTGCAAGCGCAAGAAGTTCGGTAAAACTCATCGGATGCAACCAGTCTGCATTATTTACAACCTCCGCTTTTGAAACATCTAGAACCTTTGACATCTGCTCAAAATATGTTTTAGCATTTTCTTCAACCTGTTCTTTAGTTAATGCCGGTCTTGTTTCGGATTTCCCTGACGGGTCACCAATCATTGCGGTTGCTCCACCGACTAAAAGAACAATCTTATGACCTAGAGCCTGAAATTCTTTTAATTTACGCATAACTACAGTATGTCCGAGATGCAAATCCGGTCTTGTCGGATCCATTCCAAGTTTTACCCTTAAGGGGGTATTTGTATCACTTGCGTGCTGAAGTTTTGCCGCAAGTTCTTCTACACCGCCCGGCAGAACTTCCGCGTTTCGTGCTATAAACATAGCCTGATCTATAAATTCTTGTCTGATTTCTGTTGTCATTTCTTATTTCTCCTTGTCGGCATAGCAATGCCGAATTTTTATTTTATAACGTGAACAGTGAACTGTGGACTAAACTTTACGAAATTAGACGGTTTAATAATGTGCGCAGCACAGATAACGACTATTAACGTTTCACTTATTCACATTTAACTTTTCTTATCTGTAATTTGTAAACTGCAAAGGCGTATTGTAGTTATCTTCGTTTTGGCGAATCATTTGGATTACAGTCTGCAAATCATCTCTGCTTTTGCCTGATACTCTGATTTGCTCCCCTTGAATTGAGGCTTGAACTTTTAATTTTGTGTTTTTTATATCATTTATTATTTTTTTTGCTAATTCTTGGGTTAGACCTTTTTTGAGATTGACGATTTGGCGAACATTACCGCCTAATGCACTTTCGACCTTCTGAGGGTCTAATATTTTCAGGCTCAGATTTCTTTTCGAAAATTTTGACTGTAAAATATCATTGATATTGCGCAATTTCATTTCATCTTCGGTTGTAATAGTAATTGATTTTCCTTCTTCAAGTTCAACTGTTGATTTTGAATTTTTGAAATCAAAACGGGACAACAACTCTTTTTTAACCTGTTCAACAGCGTTAACAACTTCCTGTTTATCGTATTCTGATACAATATCGAAACTGCAATCTTTAGCCATAATATTACCCTCTTACTATAAAGGAGATTCTTCGCTTACGTCATTCTGAGGGCATCGCACGAAGAATCTCATAACATTTGCTCAGAATGACGATTTAATTTTAACATAAACAAAAAGAAAGGTAGAATTTAGCAAATTCTACCTACATAAATCACACTAATTACTTCTATTACGGGGAAATTTTTGTTTTAATTTTATTAAAAATATTTATTATCCAATTTTTACACTTTGAGAAAACATTCACTACAAAGTCTTTTCCTTTGGTAAAAATATTTTTTACGGAAC
>CACXFH010000082.1 GCA_902766975.1 uncultured bacterium
ATTACAATTTTTTTGTCAATAACCTGATTTTGTTGTTTTTGATTGTTTCTGTTGTTACTCATAAAAATCTTTCCTCTACTATAACTCATGCAGGTTTTCCGTTAAAAATTTTGTACGTTTAATGTCAAACATGACATCCGGCGCAATGAGCTGCATAAGCGCATCAGCTCTTAACGGAGGTACATTTGTACTCTTCCCTGTCTTTAATACTATGAACAGACTGCCGCTTTCAAATCGGTACTCTCCGATAGAATGCTTATAGTCTATTGTTTTGTCTAAACCTTTTTTAGTTTTTTTGTCTATTAAAATCTTATCAGACTCCAAAACTCTAAGTGTATTATACATAAACTGTCCGAAATCGTAAACATTTTCGTCAAAAATCTTTACTTTATATTCTGCCCATGCCACTTCTTCTTCAATAGCCGGTGCATTTTGGGATATTTGATGAATCTCGAGGATTTTTGAACCCTCAGGTAAAACTTTTTGTACCTCTGATTTTAAATAATCAATCTGAACATTTTCCCACAAGCAAATATCAACAAGCTCTGTTTCGCTTTCACAAAACAAAGGCAGCGCAATTCCCATTGATATTTTCATTTTAGGATTGTAGCCGTAAGAATAAGCTATTTTTAAATTTGTCCGCTGCATTGCTTTTAAAAATGTATTTTGCCAATCAAGATGTGAAAAATATCTTAAAATGCCGGTCTTTGTCAGTTTAATTCTGTATCTGAAAACTTCTTTTATTTCTTTTTGGTCGATATTTTCAATATGTCTTTTGGGGGCTCTTGCAAGCTCTTGTGCTTTTTGACTTGCAACAAATGGCTCAGCCATCATTTTGTGTGTTTTTAAATTTTTGCAAACTCCGCAATTTACGCATTGATTATGGCATGTTGGTTGTATGGCTGAATTATTGAGCGGTTGAGTTATTTTTAATGCTTTGTTATATTCATCAATAAGCCACTGTTTGTCCAGCCCGACATTTATAAAATCCCATGGCAGTGGCTTATTTGTATCATATTGTTTTTGTGCCAGAGCTTCTAAGTCTATACCGCATTCTTGTGCTGTTTCATTCCACATCTTCCATTTAAAATTTTCACCCCAGGAATCAAGATATGAACCCTTTTTATAAAGAGCTTCAATGTATTTGCATAAAGATTCATCTCCTCTTGTCATGACTGCTTCAAGTAGGGATAAATACTTGTCGCTATAGTTTATTTTAACGCATTTAACTTTTTTTATTCTTCCCATCAGGTAATCAATATGGGCTTTTACAGTGTTTAAGTCCATTTGCGGACACCATTGAAATGGTGTAAACGGTTTCGGAACAAAAATTGAAAGTGTGCAGGTCAATTCTAATGTGTGGTTTAGTCCTTTTTCTTTTTTTATAAGTTTTGATTTATATCGTAACCCTGAGAGTAAATTCGCCATTTCATCCATATCTTCAATGGTTTCTGTCGGCAATCCGCATATAAAGTATAATTTTACTCGGTTCCAACCGTTTTCATAGAGCGTAAGAACGGCATTTTCGATTTGCTCTTTTGAAATATTTTTCTTAATAACATCTCTTAGTCTTTGACTTCCAGCTTCGGGGGCAAGGGTCATGGTCGATTTGCGCACACTTTGAACAAGGTTTGCAAGTTCAAGATTAAATCCGTCAATTCTCTGGCTTGGCAATGTGACCGATACTTTTTTTTCATTGAAATCAACACTTAATTCTTTAATTACTTCATTAATATTAGAATAATCGTTTGATGAAAGCGATAAAAGGGAGTATTCTTCATAGCCTGTATTATTAACCAGATTTTTTGCAATTGTTATAATATCCTCTGCACTTCTTTCTCTGACAGGCAAAGTTACATGCCCTGGTTGGCAAAAACGGCACATTCTGTCGCACCCTCTGCGGATTTCTACAACCGCTCTATCCTGTACTGAGGATGAAAACGGTATAGGATATGATGTTAATGCTGTTTCAAGTTTTAATTGTGCAATGCGTTTATCGACTTTGCCTGCGGTTAGTTTTG
This sequence comes from uncultured bacterium, assembly GCA_902766975.1. Classification (GTDB taxonomy): domain Bacteria; phylum Cyanobacteriota; class Vampirovibrionia; order Gastranaerophilales; family Gastranaerophilaceae; genus Zag111. The sequence continues at coordinate 2,022 of CACXFH010000082.1, forward strand.
ACCAACGTCCGTTTTTGGGATCTTCGCAAAGTTTTTTGATTCTTTCTTCTCTTGGTAATCCCTTTGTTTCTTCTAAAATTTTGCAAATTTCAATAATCGTGTCTTCACCGTCCCCTATTGTAAATATGTCTATAAAATCAGCCATGGGAAGGGGATTAAAAGTACAGGGACCTCCTGCAATAATTATCGGGTCATCATCGGTTCTGTCTTCATTGCGATAAGGAATATCAGCCATTTCAAGCATCTTTAGTACGGTAGGATATGACATTTCATACTGTAGAGAAAAACCTATCGCATCAAATTCTTTCAAAGGACGTTTTGATTCCAGTGCGTACAAAGGATTGGGCGTAAAATCTTTTTCCGGAGCATAAACTCTGTCGCACATATAATCAGGTTCTCTATTAATAAGTTCATAAAGAACTCTTAATCCAAGATTAGATATTCCTATTTCATATTTATCGGGAAAAGCCATAGCGAAGCGAACTTTTGCGCTTTTAAAATCTTTATTATGCGACAAAAACTCTCCGCCTACATATTGATAAGGCTTAAAACATTTATATAAACTTTCGTTATATTTTGTAAAAAAACACATCGGGTAAACGAACCCCTCTCTTTTACCATCCCCTTCAAGGCGCGAAGGATAAATTAATTATACTATTTCATTCGGAAAATATTTGCTGATTTCTATGATTGTTCCGTCTAATGTATTTTCTTCAAATGATTTCATAAATTTGAATAAATCATCATTAGGTACATTATACGAATATAGTACCACTTCTCCTTCCACTTCCCGCATGACTGTTACCATATAATGACATTGAGATGCGTAATTTAACAAGTAATCCTTGCGAAACTTTTTGCCGTTTGAATCTTTTTTAATCTTTACATAACTAAATCCGGCATAATATTTTATTTTTTTTTGCTCGTCTTTTGATAATTTGTTTTTGCTGTGCGTGGAAAATAAATTTATTACTTTCTTATTGATTTCTTCAGACACAAATATCCCTCCGATTATATTAAACAATATAATTTCGATTTAGTCTATTTGTTAAGATTTTTCATATATTTTTGAACTTTAAGAGCAACTTCCCGTCTGATATCGTTAGGACACAGCCTTAAATATTCAATGGCATGCGATACTTTGATATTTTTGTCATACCATCTGCGCATAATGTAATTATACTGATCTTCAAGACTCATATTCGGTAACTCAACATCTTTCATCAGATCGTCAATAATGTATTCCGCGCAAAATACCTGTAATTCTTCAGGTAATTTTTCCATATCATTGATTGTTTTGCTTACAACCGTATCCGCATCGTACCAACGTTTAAACATGTTCATACTCTTTTCCTTCTGGTGGGAGATTCTCCGCTTGTGTCATTCTGAGGGGTTTGCCCGAAGAATCTCATTATATCTCTCAGAATGACTGAATTGTTAAGAATATTAAAGCAAATTTTTCAAAAAAAGTAAATTATTTTACATAAAAATACTTTATATAAGAGTAAAGGTTATCAGTGTCGGTATGGCATGCCGATACAAACAAAGTGTTATAAGTAGGTTATCAATTATGGACAACAGTATTTTATATGGTTTAAGAAATCCGGCTATGACTGATGATATCGGCATGTCTATGATAGAAAGACAATTCCCGACAAATATTACACCATTAGGTTATACTCCTTCAGATGTTACAAATAAGTCTGCGTATTTTAATCAGCCTTATAATGATACTTTTGAACAAAATGGCAGTAAGGCGCTAAGTAAGCGTGACAGAGAAAAATCTCTTGCAAAGAAAATTCTTGTAGGTTTGGGAGTTGCGGCTCTTGCGTTTTTCGGATTAAGAAAAGGCGTCAAAGGTATAAAAAGCGGATTTGAATATGTCAAAAATATTTTTAAAGGCGGCAAAAAATCTGTTACACCCCCGACTGCTCCAAAAACAGGTTCCGTAAAAAATATTTTTACCAAAGGAAAAGACTTTGTAGTGAATGTTTTCTCAAAGTGTAAAAATTGGATAATAAATATTTTTA
>CACXFH010000083.1 GCA_902766975.1 uncultured bacterium
AGGGTAGAAAATCACTTTGAGCCGTGGCGAAAAGTTGATTTTCGGGTGAGGGGTCAATCCCGTTAGGGTTCAACATTAATGTCCGACCCCTCATCCGTGCTGCGCACACCTTCTCCCGACGGGAGAAGGACTGTTATATTCGCAATGACATAATTCGTCATGCCGCACTCGATGCGGCATCTATTCTCTTTCCTCGTTGGGGAAGGGATAGGGATGGGTGTTGGATTAATTTCAACCATTCAACCCTTAAAATATGAAAATTACTGCATTTCATAGAATACTGTAAAAGATTCGGTGGTTGAAAGTTTGGCTCTGCCACCGTGAATAGGTACGAATACAAACCCTGCAACATAGAAAGTAATATTGCCTGCCTGATATAACGGGTAAACCCAAATAGAGCGATTTGCGCCCGTTTTTGAAACATGCCCGTGAAGATTTATTTCTTTCCCTTCATCTTCTATATAAAAATTATCAATTTTAACGCTCTCAGGAACTCCCATTTTATCTGACGCTGAAATGGTTTCTACCCTGCCTAAAACAGTAGTTCCTTTTTCATATTTTTTGCCGTTTATTTCAAAGGCATGGGTTGCAATAAACGGAATAGCCGCACCTTCTATCAGTTCTTTTGTGGATTTTATGTGTTTTGCAAGTTGTATATGAATAGGTACACGTTTTTTAGTGAAATCGTATTTCGTTTTCGGTTTAATTTGCCGCACTTTTGATAAATCAATTTGTTTTTCAATAAAATATTCATCGACGAATTCTTTTTTTGGCAACGCGTAATTTGATGCGTTTGAAATAAAATCTCTGTCCAATAATTCGTCTTCAATCGGAATGTATTTGTATTCCCCTTTTTCATATATCCCGAGTTTGAATAAATTGTTATTGCTGTCTGCGTACATTTTAGGGTCCAAAAGCTCATCAGTAATAGGAGCTGTATTTTGTGCAAATGCAGACATACCAATTGTAATTAGTGCTATGATTAAAAATAGTTTTTTCATATTAGTATTTGTAATTAATTTTTCTTGAAGATCCTGATTTTACTTTTTCCAATAACAGCATACGATTTTTTCTTGAAGTAAGCAAAAAGTTCTGGTAATAAATATTATCTTTGTATTCATTTTCAACAAGAACTGCCGGATATTTTGTGTAAATGTATTCATAAATTTGCATCATACGGCGGGAAACAAGAGTATGATTTGAAAATGCGTCATATCTGTATTGTTTGCCGATTTTATTCAAAATCGTTATCAATGCAAGCGGATTATATCCTGCATTGACCATAAAGTCCACTGCCGTTTTGTCTGCTTTAAGGTCATATTTATTTGGGGCAACCCAATAGTTCAAAATTGAAACGTAACCTCTTAGTACACCTTCATAACTGTCAACACCATGAGCAAGTGAGTGGCTTAAAATTGCAGCAAGTTCATTATCATCATCAATATATGGCAATGCTGTCGGTTTTATCCAAACCGTACGGTTTACAGAACTTACATCAGTCCAAATATCTCTGGTGTAAACTCGGTTTATTACCATAAATATGAATCTTTTTTCTATCCGATTTGTATTTAAAATTTTAAATCCGACTTCATTCATTCTTTGTTGAAGTTCGTCATTTGTTTTTACATCCCACGCAAATGTCGGTTTTACAATTGATAAAACCATCATCAGCGCAATACCTATAACAAAAAATATTTTTTTCATGCTAAACCCCTTCTTTTAACCTTTCTATAATACTACCAAAAGTTTCAAAATAATAATGTTTTATTAATTTTTTTTCACAATATTTATGTAAATTTTTTGTTGCAAAAAGAACATTTGCTTTGCCGGCAATGCACAAATCGCTTGTGCCGTCGCCTATGTAGCAGAAAGAATTTTCTTTTACTTTGTCACACTTGCACATTCCGGCTTTCTTATCACAATTTGTATTATGGTACGGAAATTCTATCTTGAATCGATTGTTTTCATATATTAAATGGTTGGCATAAATCGGAATATCCTTTATTCCCAATCTTTCAAGCGTTTTGTGAATAAAAAGATCAAAACCGTCACTTAATATAGTAAATTTTATATTTTGTTCTTTTGTAAACTTAATAAAATCCAAAAATGTATTGTCAATTTCTATACTCTCAATGTAGTTATCAAGTTGTTTTGGAGTAATTTCAGGCAAAAGTCCTACCTGAATAATGGCATTTTCCATAGATGAAATCTTACCTTCAATCCATAATTTTTCGGATTCAAGCCATTTATCCCCCGTATATAGCTCCAAAAACGTATTTACAGCATCATACTTTGTTATTGTTCCGTCAAAATCGCAATAAATTGCATCAAATTTACTCATATAAAAATTATACAATAAAGGAAAAATCAGTAAATTGTAAATTATTGTAACAATATATATTATATATATCAATAATATATAATAAAAATTTTTAAATTAATATATAGAGTGCTTTAAATACAAGAAGAAAGGAGACTGCATTATGATTCGAATTGAAAATGTCTCACTTTCACCTGTACGAACAGCTATAGAAAAATTTGCTACAAACGTCAAAAAAACGCTGCCGTATAATCGGGAAAATAAAAATCCATCTGATTCTAAAAATGATGAATTTACTCATTCTGATCCAAATTCTGTTTCGGAACAAAAACGCACGGAAGCTGCAATTAAAAAATCGAATTCGGATAACGAGCAGAGAATTGCCGCTGAAATCAATATTTCCGCAGATTTGAATAATAATTATTATGACAAGCTCTTACAGCTATATCGTGCTTATAACAATTCGGATTTAAAAGGACTAACATTTACTCCTGTCTCAGAAGATACGGCTATAGCAACGTATAAGGGCAAAAATATTGAAATAAAAAGTACAATTCTTGAAGATGGAAACAAACAACAGGAAATAAATTTCGATGATGGTTCCCATATAAGTTACCTGACCTTTACAAATGGCGGTAAAATGAAAATAAATGAAGAAGAATTCCAATTGCCTGCGGGAACAATTGTTGAAACGAAGTCTGTTAACGGCAGGGTATTCAGTAAATTAATTCAATCTCCTGATGAGCAAAAAAAGGTTGTAAATCTGCCGGAATACTTGACTGATGCAGAGCATGCTCTTGAAACTTATGTAAGACCTGAAGCTCCGGCGCAACCTGTCATGCCCTCAACAGAGTTTATGCTCAATATACTTGGAAAAGCTAATGATATAAAAACATTGCAGAATTTATCAAAATATTCGGCCTCTAATTCAATTAGGCCTTCCAATGAGGAAATAGCATATCTTGAAAAGAGTATAGCAGAAGGAAAAATTCCGAAAAATACATCCATTACCGGTGCAAATGCAAACGGCAGAAAAATCATAACTATCGCAGGTGAAAATTGTAAATATGAAATTTGTGATTCAGAAATGCGTGTAATTGACAATAACGGAAACATAAAAATGATTGCACGTTATGAGTCAAAACGTGAAACAAACGGGCTTTGGGTTGTTTCATACGATAATGGGAAACCTGTATGCGGTTCGCATTATACTCCGTGGGATTTAAATAGTCCGGTATCAACTGTAAATTACAATTATAGCGATGATAGGACTGTTATTGTAACAACAAACGATTCCCAAGGAAAATCAAGCAGTATTTGTCAAAATTTACCTGAAGATTTTTGTTTGGATATAAATAACGGCTTAAATTTTGTTAATTTCTCTCAATCGCATTTAGGTTCGGCATTTGAAAATCAAGTACAGTTTATTAATTAGACTCTTTATACCAAATTATTATGCTTATTGTACATAAGCGTCGCCGATCGTATCTATAGCTTCGACTTTAATATCTGTTATAAGTTCAGAGTATGAAATTACAACGATTGTCGGAATATGACGTTCGAGCAACTGATAAAGCGGGAGTCTTATCCTTGGAGAGCATAACACAACAGGTTGTCTGCCGCATGTTTGGTGGGCTCTCATTAAAGTAGTAGCTGTTGTTTCAATAAGCTCTTGTACCTGAACAGGGTTTAATAAAAACATTGTACCAAGTTCAGTTCTTTGGCAGCTGTCATCAAGAATTTTTTCCCACTCAGGGGAAAGAGTTAATGCATATAAAACTTTATCTTCCTCAACATTTGATAAACAAATTTGTCGTCCTAAAGCGGCACGCAAACGTTCAGACAGTATATCCGGTTCTTTTGAAAATCTCGCATAATCGCATAATCGTTCAAATACAAATATAATATCTTTTATTGAAACTTTTTCTCTGATTAGGTTTACAAAAATCTTTCTTAAATCACTTGTTGAAATAATTGTCGGAACTAAGTCATTGACAAGTGTCGGATCTTGGCTTCTGACAAGTTCCATAAGTTTTAGAACATCAGTTTTTGTCATAACATCATCAACATGTTTTCTTACGCATTCCTGCAGGTGAGTAACTATAACATCCGTTGCATCAACAGCCGTAACAAGACGGGCAGATTTGGCATCATCTGAATTAATCCAGTATGCCTGAGTCTGATATGTAGGGTCAATACCGATAATCGCATCGTCAGGAACTTCTTTCTTCATAGAATCCCACTGATCGGCAATTACCATAAATTTCCCCGGATAAACATATCCGGTTGCAACGGTATTACCACGAATTAAAATCATGTATTCATTAGCATCAAGCGCTGATGAGTCCATAATACGAATGTTTGGTAAGATGTACCCCAGTTCATCCGTTACTCTTTGACGCAAAGCTGCAATTTTTGCAAGCAATTGACCTTCCTGATCAGGGTCTGCAATAACAAGTAAATTTGAACCTACCTGTAAGCTTAAAATATCCACGCCCAAACGCTCATACATCCTGTTTGGATTGACCAAATCCTGCATATTCTGTTTAACATTTTCCAATTGACCAAGTTGGGATTGAACATCCGCATTAATTAAAACCTGGAATCCTGCAATAAATATAAGAACTGCAAATATGATAAACGGCAAACTCGGTAAACCTGTCCCTTCCCAAAACCATGTTTTTCCCGTCAATCCAAGGAAAAATAAGAAAACAGATGCAAAAAATAATGCATAAGGTTTACTTGTAATTTGTGTTGCAACATCTCCCCCTAATGATGAACTCTTGGCAGATGCACGTGTCATAAATACACCTGCTGCAATAGACATAAGCAGAGACGGTACTTGAGAGCAAAGCCCGTCACCTATAGTTAATTGAGTATATTTACCAACGGCATCGGCTATTGGCATTTGATCCATTAAGCATCCTATTGCAAGTCCGCCGATAATATTTACAAGTGTAATGATAATACCTGCTATGGTGTCCCCTTTTACAAACTTCATAGCACCATCCATTGAACCCATAAGGTTTGATTCTCTTGATAAATCATCACGGCGCTTTGTGGCTTCTTCCGGTGAAATTAACCCTGCGTTGAAATCGGCATCAATTGTCATTTGTTTACCGGGCATAGCATCTAAGGCAAAACGAGCCGAAACTTCAGCGATACGTTCGGCACCTTTTGTGATAACCATAAATTGTACGATAGTTATAATTAAAAAGATTACACCTCCGACAATCATATTCCCGCCGGTTACAAATTCTCCGAAAGCCTGAATAACTTCCCCCGCTTGTCCTTTTGCCAAAATTAATCTTGTTGAACCTATTGAAAGACAAAGTCTGAACATTGTACCTACAAGTATAATTGACGGAAATGATGATAGCTCCAACGTTTTTTGTACATATAACGCAAACATTAAAAGTACAATTCCGAGTGTAATATTCAAACAAATACAAATATTAATAACCCAAGTCGGAAGCTCAACAAGCAATATGACAATAAGGAACAGTACGAATACTGCCATCATAACTTCACTTATCGGATTTGCATTTGCCTCAGGTGCTGCCATATCAGTACAATTCCTTTAATGCTTCGCTGATTACTTCTATTTGGGATTCAATTGTTGCATCTATAACGCCGTTGGTCGTTGTCAGAATACATCCGCCTTCCATTATGCTTTCATCAGGTATTACTACTACTTTTGCCTCTAAACCTGCTGTTGAAACAAAATCCGGAACTTTTTGTTTGAGCATTTCTGCTTGTGTCGGATTAACCTTTAAAATTAATTTTGTTTCTTCTTTAGAAAGTCCTGATAACATTTCTTTTATGTTTTCTAAAATGATTTCAGGATTTTCTGCTGTTTCTTTTTTAATGATTTTTTTTGCAACATCAAGACTGATTTGCAGAATGTCATTTGCGACTATATCATAAATTTCCTGTTTTGAGCCGTAAAATACATCCAAACCTTCTTTAAGCATTGCAATATCATCTTTTGCCATTTCAAGACCTGCCTGATAGCCGTCTTTTGCCGCATTTTCTCTTATTGCATCCGCTTCTTCTCTTGCTCTGGATATTAAATTCCTGTCATCAATACGGCGAAACCCACGGCGGCGATCGCCTTTTCTGCGCTCGTTTCGTTGTTTAAAATCAATATTATCAAGGTCGAATAAGTCAATATCCTCAGGTTTAATTTCAGGTATACTCTCGTTATTGCCTGAATTTGATTCGATTTTCTCCTCTACCCCTTGAGTCTGTTTTTTATTCTTTTTTATTATCATGATACGGTAATATTATACACTATTTATTAAGTGCGTGGCAACAATACTTGCTACTTTCGGGGGAATTTTTTCATAATACTTATCTTCGAGGGCCGTAAATACAAGTCTTTTTACTCCGATACGCTCTTTTATCAACATCATTTCAAGCTCTTTTTCAGAATATTTTGATGCAAAATTCTTAATCTTCTTAACAACTCTCATCGGAGCAAGTTCTGTCGGTTTTGGCAGATTCATTTTAATTTCTTGCAAACAGCGCATTGCATTTTCTACCCCGACTCTTTGTGTTAAATCAGGGAGTTTCATATATTTTACAACATCTTGAGCATCATTTTCATCGAATTTATCAAGGAAAGTTTGAACTCTGTCTTGATTCATTCTTTTGAATAACATTGCAACGGTTGCAAGTCTAAGAGCTTTAGAAGCATTTTGGGTAAGTGCAGGAACGGCTCCTTGAGCTGTAACTTGCGGCAGATTTTGTGCAGGTAAATCTTCTGCTGCGGTATTTTGAATTTGTGCTTGGGCTTGTTCTTGTGCTTGTTGTTGCATTTCCTGCGCCATTTTGTTCATATTAGATTGGGAAGCAGCAAATTCCATCAGCCCTTCATCAATAATACCGTTGTTTTTAAGTTCCGTTATTGCATCAACGTAAGTTTTATTTACGTGGTGCTCTATAATTTCTATTATTTGATCATTTGGCATTTTTTGCGAAAATGCTTGTTTTGCAACTTCAAAAATAGTATATGCAATTTTTTGCATAATACTGTCCCAATGTTGGCGTGGTATTCCTGAGCGGATTACATCAACAGATTTGTGAAATGACCATTCCGCAATTATTTGAGTTATATATGTAGAAGTTTCGGCATCGAAAGGCAGATTTTTGTCTTCAGCAAGCGCTTTCCCTGCCATCATTGAGAAATTCCCAAGCGTATTTATGACATATTGTTTTTCATCGGGAGAAAACTCTGCGGGTACAAGCTCTTGGGCTTGCGCTGCGAGATTTTGTGCAAAATTTTCGTAATCAAAGTCCTTAGCTGCCATACTATTGTCCTTCCGAAGGGGTACCCATTGCAGCTTTTGCTTTTCCGGATCCGTCTTCTATCCAGCTTTTTATTTTATCTGCAGCATCTTCGTTTAGTTCGTTTGATATCGCATTCAGGGAATCGTCAAGCATACTTTCATCAAATGTATAGCCCGATATAGCTCCCTGATTTTGACGCTGATTGAGTAAATCCTGTGCGAGTTCTGATTGTTTTTGTGTCAGTTGACTTGCTCTGGAATTAATATCATTGAGTTGACGTTCCTGTTCCAGTGATTTTTGCCTTAGTGCTTCCACTTCAATTTCGTTTTCTTCCTTGATTTGTCTTACTTTTGCTGTTACTGCTTTAAAGGTAATAATAATACCGATAGCTGTAATTAACAATGCAAGCCACCATGGATTTCCTGATTCGTCAACTTTCGGAAGATTTTGTTGTTTATCCGGTGTCAGATACGGATCATTTGAATTTGAAAATGCGATTGAAACATTTGCTGCGGATACTTTAGGGCTGGCAGCTCGCGCAATCAAATCTTTCATTTCTTCCATTGTTGTATCTGCGGGTATACTGTTTCTGTCTAATGTTACTGCAATTGAAATTTCTTCTACAACTCCAGGTTTAATATATTCGTTGGTTTGAGTTTTTGTTACACCGTATTGTGTTTCTGTAGCTGTTCTTGAGTAATTTCTGTCTTGAGATGAATCAGTACCGCCTGTTGGTAATCCGTTAGGTAAATATGTACTTACTGCATTGACACCGCGGCTTTGGTCTGAGGTTTTATCGCCTAACCCTTCGGAAAATGATTGTTCGGTTACCGCAGTTTTTCTTTGAGGGTCGTAGTCGATTGTAAATCTTTCAACCGGAGTTTGTCTTAAAAATGTACTTACTGTTGCAACATAATTCCCAGGACCCACTAATCGGTCTAATTGTTTAGAGATTTTTTGCTGCATATATTTATCATTTTCTTCAAGTTTTTGAAGCATTTCATCTTCGGCATCCATAACACTGCGGTATGTATTGCCGTTAGTGTCAGTTATGGCAATATTTTCTGCTTTCAATCCTGTGACACTTCCCAATAGTAAATTAGTAATTGCTTTAACCTTTGACTGATCAAGTTTTTCCCCGATTGGCATTATAAGTTGAACGGTCGCTGTTTGCGGTTTTTGCTCATCAAACATAGAGTTTTGCTCCGGAATTGATATAAATACCGTTGCACTTTGAATAGGAGGAATTTGTTTGATAAGTCTTGATAATTCCCCGTTCATTGCGCGGGCAAGGCGGATTCTCTTATCTTCTTTGGTTGATGTAAAATCGCCTTTATCAAAAATTTCCAGTCCGACATTTTGATCGACAAGTCCTGACTGAACGATAGCGATAATAGCTTTATCCCTATCAGTTACCGTACATTTTGAAGTCATATTAGAGCAGTTTTTTGCATTTAAAATAATTTTGGATTTTGTACCGTCGAGCTGACGTTCTGCCACAATCCCCTGTTTTGCAAGCATTGCCTGAATTTCTAATGCTTTTCCGATGTTATCGGTTGTCAATAATTCAACATTAGATTTTAACGGTTCGGAACCTACTGTTTTAGCTCCGTCTTTGCTGCCGGAACTTGCCCCGATTATTATTGCCATCAATATAATCGCAACAATCAAAACGGCTCCGCCTATTATGCCGTAAAATAAAGGTTTGTTTTCCGTAATTTTGCTAAAATCCATACTGTTTCCCGCTGTCTGATTTATTATTTTACCATTTTAAAATAGTAGAGTTACACGTTTTATACGTTGATTTGCATTACTCTGTCATAGGCATTTATAACTTTTCCTACTGCCTGAGTTGCAATGTTTACACTGATTTCTGTTTTGGACATTGCGACCATAACGTCGTGAATGTCAACGTTTTTGTTGCCTTGCATTACATCTTTAAGTAAGTCATCAGGTGCGTTGAGGTCTTTATTAAAATTTTCGACTAATCCCGAAAATACTTGCTTAAAATCTTGTGTTTCAGGCTTTTCTACCCTGTCTAAACGAATGCTTGGCATATTAAATCCTGATGAGAATTTAGTATGCTGTATTCTGCCCGCCAAGTCGTAATTTGGAAAATAATTTGCCATTACTCTACTACCTCTCTTTTTTATAATACTTTATTTTATTTATTTTGTTCAAGTTATACGCAAAAAATCAACCATACGGAGTAGTTAATTTATAATTTTGCATGAAGTTCTTAATGTTTTATTTACAAAAATCAACATTTTACGGAAA
>CACXFH010000084.1 GCA_902766975.1 uncultured bacterium
ATTTTTTTAGTAACCTGTTGAACAGTCTGCAACAACTCCGACAGTAAATCTTTATCGTCAACATCATTTAGCGTTGGATAATGTTTTTTAGGACAAACTAACATGTGGACCGGCGCTTTAGGATTTATATCATTAAACACGACGGTATTTTCGGTTTCATAAACAAATTCCGTGCCAAAATCCCCGTTTATTATTTTACAAAAAATGCAATCTTCACTCATAATTTACCCCCTTATTTTTTTCCCTAAAGATAATCCTGCAGGCAAAGGCAGTACTACGTTTTCATAATTAGAATATTTATCGATTTCCTCTAAAAACGGCTGAACTTTTTGCGCATGTGATATTACGTTGTCACAAGCTAAATAACCTCCGACATTCAAGTGCGGGTCAATCAAATGAAAAAAATCTATATATTGTTTTTTGCACGCATCGACAAATGCCAAATCAACCATGAAATCATCCGGCAGATATTCCAAAATTGTTGAAGCATCCCCTTGCTTAATTTCTATAACATCACTAACACCGCATTTTTTAAAATTATTTTGTGCTAATACTATGCGTTTTTCATAAAATTCAATAGTTGTAAGCTGCCCGCCATTTTTTTTCAATGCCTTACCCAGCCAGATGCCCGAATATCCGTTTGAAGTACCGACTTCAATGACATTTTTAATATTCCCGTCAACAATAAAATTATACAAAAATTCCGCTGTAACCCTTGAGATATTCCAAAAATCATGCTGAGTTTTTTCAAGTTCTTTTAATGTTTGTTGAGTTATGCCATCAAATGTATCAATTATAGCCATTATTTTATCGTCTTTACTTTATTTGTTACAACAATCGAACGAACAGGAACTTCCAACGGACTAGTTTTTACTATATCTTTTGAAACAGTATCTACAACCGAATACATTCCTGCTTTTGCGTTTGTAACCATTATAAGTTCCGTTTTGTCAATCGGTGTAATATTTGTCGCAAAAGATTCAGTATCAAGATACAATTTATCAGTAATTAAATCATCTTTTGTATCCATAACTTCTATTATATTATCGGCAGCCCCAAGAATATATAAATCATCCCCATGCACATACAATTTTACAGGTTTTTCACATGTGTAAATTTCTTTTATAAGTTCAGAAGTTTCATAATCAACAATTGCCATTCTATCCCTTGTTCGGCTGATTACGTAAACTTTTCCATTAACATATGCAATATCAGAAATATTCGGGATATTACCCAAATTATTCAATTTATATCTGTTATCAAGCTCAATTGACCAAATATCGTTTGTATTTCGATCGACATAGAATATTTTATTCCCGCCATCCGCAAGAATAAGCTTATCGCACTTCCCGTTGATTTTTAAAAGACGTTTTTTCGTCATTGACCCGAGATCAAATACATAAATACCCGAACTAGAACCGGATGAAATATATGCAACTTTTTTATCGCTATCAATAATAATTTGTTCCGGTATATCTTCAAATGTAACTTCTTTGATAATTTTTTCATCCATCAAAGAAATAATATTCATAACGTGCGAGTCAAAATATGTGGCTAATAAAAATTTACCGTCATACCCTTTTATATCATTGATAACAGCATTTTGCTCAAGTGCGTAAGCAGGTATTTTTGAATTTGAAGATACAACCTGAATATTGCGATTAATTCCGGGGGCTATGTAAAATGTCTTATTTTCAAGTTCATGCACAGGAGTCGTACGTTTAGCAGCGGTATATTTTATATTCTCTATTCGCAGCCCGTTATCATCAGCCAATGCAACATCTAAATCCCCGACAATACCTTTCAGTGCAGTAGGTAAAACAAATCCTTTTGGCAACAATAACTCTTGAGATAATAATCCGGATTGAATTTCATCAGGCGGGTTTACAATGTTAAGAACCGTTTTTTTACCGTTAACATTAATGACTTTAAGCAACGTGTATCTGTTATTCAATATAGCCATATCAGGCTTTTGTTTAAACGTTTGACCAGCAGGGTAAACACTTTTTAATTCTACTTTCTCTACTTGAATGTCTTTTGACGGAAAAAGCAGCAAATACATAGTATTATCAGGCAATATTATGGCTCCGTCAAAGCGAAAATCAGTATTGGGGAAATCCTTATTTACAAAATCTTTAACCTCTTGCGGAACTTCAGCACAATTTGCACCTAACGCAAGAAATATAAACATTATCAAAAATAAGAATATTTTTTTCATATTACTTGAAAACTCCTTTAACTTTTGACATTATAGATTTATCGACCTGCGCTTCTTTGCCGGTTTGTAATTCGTATAATTGTTTGTACAAGTGTTTTTCAACATCATTTAAATTCGTTGGTGTTTTTATTTTTAATATTACAATATGATCCCCTTTTTGACTGGGTCTGGAAATTACGGGAATACCACCGCCTTTAATTTTTACAATATCACCAAATTGAGTCCCTGACGGAATTTCAATTTCGTGTTCACCATATAGCGTTTTAATTTTAACTTTATCACCTATTACAGCCTGAGCAGGAGATATTTCAAGTTCTGTAATGACATTAATTCCGTCACGTTTATAATATTTTGAAGGTTCTACATGGATAACAACAAATAAATCGCCGTTTGGACCGCCATTAATACCGCAATCTCCCTCACCTGAAACCCTCATTTTTGACATATTATCAACCCCTGCGGGAATTTTAATTTGAACAGTGTGCTCTTTATTTACTTGTCCTTGCCCTGAACATGTCGGACACGGTTTATCAATTATTTGACCGCTACCATGGCATTTCGGGCAAACAGAAATTTGTGAGAAACTGCCTAACGGGGTTCTTGCAACAGTTTGTATTTGACCTGTTCCGTTACATTGAGGACAAGTTTTTGGCTGCGAGCCTTTCTGCGCTCCGCTGCCGCTGCAATCAGGGCAAGTTTCAAGATGTTCGAACTTTATTTCTCTCTCCAATCCAAAGGCTGCATCTTCAAATTTGATTTTTATATCATATCTTAAATCATCTCCACGCTGAGGAGCATTCGGATCTTGATGACCAAATCCGAAGCCTCCGAATCCGCCGAAAAATGTTTCAAAAATATCATTAAGATTACCAAATCCTCCCGCAAACGGACCGCCAGTATCAAAGCCGGCATTTTTTAAACCATCTTCCCCATAGCGGTCATAAGTGGCACGTTTATTATCATCAGATAATGTTTCGTACGCTTTCCCAAGTTCTTTAAATCTTTCTTCCGCATCCGGAGCTTTATTTACATCGGGGTGTAATTCTCTTGCGCGCTTTCTGAACGCTGATTTTATTTCGTCTTTTGAAGCATCTTTTGATACTCCAAGTATTTCATAATAATCTGCCATAATATTTATTCTTTTATATCCCTGTAACTTATTATCTCACCTTTTCTGACACTTTTTCTTCAGCCTTTTGTCCTTGTTATTTCCCTCAAATCTGTTTTGCGCTGTAACAGGTGATAATATATTTATACTACAATTATTCAGCGGTGGCAACATTTACCATTGTCGGTCTTAACACTTTGTCGCCATATTTATAGCCCTTTCTTAACTCCGCTATTACTGTGTGCTCTTTATGCTCGCTTGTCGGGGTTTGCATAACTGCCTCATGAAAATTCGGGTCGAATTCTTCCCCAACCGCTTTAATTTCTTCTAACCCAAGTTTCGTTAATGTTTCATATACTTGTTTTTGAATTAAATCAAAACTTTCTTTTACTTTTGCGCAATCATCGACATTTTCTAATGATTTTTGACCGCGTTCAAAATTATCCAAAACCTCAATAAGTTTAGTCAGTGCATTTTCCGTCCCGAATTTGATTAAATTTTCTCTTTCCTGCTCCTGACGTTTTCTGTAATTATCAAAATCTGCAGCAAGTCTGATATATTGATTGTTTAATATGTCATATTTTTCCTGCAAATCATCTTTTACAAGTGTTTCTTCATCATTTTTAACATCATCTTTGGTTTCATCATCTGCTTTATCTATTGTTTCATTAATGTCAATTTCTTTATCTGTTTCGTCATTTTTGAACGGATTTGAATTATTTTCATCCATATTAAAATCTCCCTTATAACTGCAACAATAACATTATTATAGAACACAATATCCACATAATAAAGAATATTTAATTATTTTTTAATAATTAAATATTTTTTATTAATCCCGTAGCAAGAATTGTTATAGAATCATTTTAAATATTACAAAATGTTAAGCTTTATTATTAAGATAAGCAATTTCGACATAAAAAAAATACTTTATATAAGAGTAGATAGGAAAGGTATTATTTATTTATTTGGAAAGGTA
>CACXFH010000085.1 GCA_902766975.1 uncultured bacterium
GATCCGATATTAATACCTCGTTCGCCGATAACCTGAGCTACTTTTGCAATCATAGACGGCTGATTTAAGTGCGGAACAATGAGTTCATGTTTTTCCGGTCTGATACTTGTTTCATATTCATTTATCTTGACAATTCTTGGAATATCTTTTGTAACTAAAGCACCGGCAACAACAGTTTCTTCTTTATCTGTAACAAGTTTTACAGTTATCCTGCCGGCAAAATTTGATTTGATTTTTGAGCGGGTTGAAATGATGTCTATTCCCCTGTTTTTGGCAATAACCGGAGCATTTACATAATTTACCCCTTCAAGTCTTGAAGATAAAATTCCTTTTAAAACGGCAACCTCCAAAGGCTGAATATCCAAATCCGCCAAATCCCCGTCTGCAGTAATTTCAATTGTTTTAACCGCACCGTTTGAAAGCTGAACGGCAAGTTCACCCGAATTTTCCGCTATCTGCATATAATCTTTAACCGGTTCAAGTTTATCCGGTCTTAATGACGGAATGTTGACAGCAGACGATGCGCTTCCGCCTGACAGAACCTCTTTTATTTGTTCAGCCACATCAATTGCAACGTTCATTTGCGCTTCTTGCGTGCTTGCTCCCAAATGCGGAGTCAATACAATGTTACCCTGGCAATTTATAAGCGGGCAATCCTGAATATTAGGTTCATTTTCATAAACATCGATTGCAGCGCCGGCTACGTAGCCGCTATTTATGGCATCTTTTAAATCGCTCTCATTTATAATTCCGCCTCTTGCGCAGTTTACAAGTCTTACTCCCTTTTTCATCTTGGCAATTGTATCTTTATTTATCATATTAACTGTATCTTTTGTTTTTGGAACATGAACCGTAATAAAATCAGGTTTAGCCCAAAAATCATCAAGATTTTCAACGTATTCTCCTCCAAATTTCTCAACAATTTCCTTTGATGTAAACGGGTCGTAAACAATTACTTTCATACCCAATGCCTGAGCGACTTCTCCGACATGAGTACCAATCTTACCAAAACCGATAATACCGAGTGTCTTTTTATAAAGTTCTGTTCCTGTGAACTTACTTCTGTCCCACTTGCCTTCTTTGGTTGAAGTAGCAGCAGGAGCAATGTTTCTTGCCATCGCAAGCATTAAAGCCACCGTATGTTCTGATGCAGCCATAGTATTCCCGTCAGGTGAATTTACAACAATTATCCCCTTTTGAGTTGCGGATTCAAGATCTATATTATCAACCCCGACACCTGCTCTGCCGATAATTTTTAATTTTTTACCCGCTTCAATTACTTTTGATGTCACTTTTGTTTGGCTTCTTACCATCAAAGCATCATATTCGCCTATTTTTTGAACAAGTTCATCTTCATTCATTGTCGGCAAAAAATCTACTTCTGCCACTGCTTCTATTATTCTTCCTGCCGCTTCATTTATTTTATCCGTTACTAATACTTTCATTTTTACTCCTTATAGTTGTTGAGCAAGTATGCCCAACCTACCTTTTTTAGGTGTTATCACCCCACCATACCCCTACCTATCAAGGAGGGAACTTTGTTTACTTTGCCAAACTCTTTATAACTTGTGCAACACCTGCACCAAGTTCGAATTTGTAACCTAATTTGTATAAAGTTGCCTCTAATGCGCCAACTGCAGATATTAAATCTCTATCGCAAACAAAACCTAAAGTTCCCATTCTGAAAATTTTATCTTTCAGTGCATTCTGACCGTTTGCAACTACGATATCAAAATCTTGAGTTATTGTTTTTCTGATATCAGGAACACTTATGCCTTCAGGCGGATATATTGAAGTGATTGAATGGCTTGCGCATTTATCGTCTTTTACAACAAGTTCAAGTCCGATTGCTCTTATTGCGGCTCTAAGTGCCATTGAATGACGTCTGTGGCGGGCATTCATATTTTCTATCCCTTCTTCTTTAATCATTTCAAGCGCTTTATCCAATCCGACAAACAGATTAACAGCAGGCGTGAACGGAGTTGAATTAGCCTCAACAGATTTTTTATATGCCGCCCAATCCCAATAGAATGAAGGGTGTTTGCATTGTTCATAAACTTTCCATGCTCTTTCGTTAGCAACAAGAAAAGCCAAACCGGGAGGAATCATAAACCCTTTTTGTGAACCCGAAACCAAAACATCAATGCCCCATTCATCAGGTTTGCATTCCATAGCGCAAATTGACGTAACACCGTCAACAACAGATAATGCGCCGTGTTCTCTAATTATTGAACACAATGTTTTAATATCATTTGCAGCACCTGTAGATGTTTCACTGTGAGTTAGGGTGACGATTTTGATATCTTTATTAACATCTTTTGCAAGGCGTTCTCTTAAAACTTCAGGATTAATAACTTCGCCTGTTTCTACTTCAATTTTTTCAACTAAGGCTCCTCTTGATTGAGCAATTTTTGCCCATCTGTTACCAAAATTACCCAAAACCAAAGACAAAACATGGTCGCCTTCGTTAATTAAATTTTCCAAAGCCGCACACATTGCACCGGTTCCGCTTGAGGTGTAAACAAATACATCATTATTTGTTCTGAAAACATATTTCAGATTAGAATAAACATTTTCAAGAATTTTTGAAAATTCACTGCTTCTGTGTCCTATAGGATGTTTCGCAATTTCGAGCATAACACTCTCAGGCACCGGTGTAGGTCCCGGAATCATTAAAAAAGTTTTGTCTTTCATATATATACTCCTCATCAACTAAAATACTGCATTTATTTTAGCACATGTTTTTTTAGTATTCAATAAATACAATTAATATTTGTAAATGATTAAAATTCGTGATAATATTCATTCTATGAAAGAAGAAGTAAAATACACACCTGCAGAAGAATTTGCCAATGCTTTTACTCATTCGATAGGGGCATTGTTTTCAATATATGCTATTGTAATGCTTGCTGTTAATTCGCATAGTGCATTAGAGGTTGCTTCTACTGCGATTTTTGGTTCAACATTGTTTATTTTGTTTCAATCATCCGCACTGTATCATGCTATGGTGAATCAAACCGCAAAAAAAGTTTTTCAAAAAATCGACCATAGTGCGATATTTATGCTGATTGCAGGAACTTATACTCCTATATTATTAATTGTAGTCGAGTTTCCGCTATCTGTTGCATTGCTTGCAATGACATGGTATTTGGCAATAACAGGAATTATTTATTCTTGTCTAACATTAAAATTCAAATATTTATCTACAGGTTTATATTTAGTTATGGGTTGGTTATCCCTGTTTCTTGCTTATGCAATTTGGAACAATACAAGTCATAATGCTCTGTGGTTATTACTTGCCGGTGGGGTGTTGTATTCTGTTGGCTGCATTTTTTATTTGTTAAAGAAAAAATTTATGCACTGCATTTGGCACTTGTTTGTAATCGCAGGTGCTATGTCACATTATTTGGCTATAATGGAAATTCTAAAATCAGGGAATCAATAAATATCAAATTTTATATGATATATTTTTGTAAAATTAATTTCTTCAGAGCTTTGCCATAAATATGCTGTGGTTCAACTTGTAATAATTTTTCAAGATATTCAAGTGTTTTGTGGTAATCCCCGAGTTTTTTGTATGCTGCTGCCATAGCATACAATGCATCCTGAAATTGCGGATCTAATTCAATTGCCTTTTCTAAATCCCCAATTGCATTTTCAATCTTCGGGTTTTGTATGTCTTTTCTGGTTAAAATAATTTTTGCTCTGTTGTAATAAGCATCAGTCATATTTTTATCAATACTGATTGCTTTTGTATAATCCATCATTGCTTCGTCATATTCTTCCAGAGAGTGATAGCATGCTCCTCTATAGAAATAAGAAACCGCAAAATCATTTTTCATCTCAATTGATTTTGTTATGTGTTCTATTGCATTTTTAAACTTCCCTCGCTGAAAATCTGCAATTCCGTTATCCAAATAAAATTTATAATTAATCATAAGAGTATTATAATATAATTTATACTTATATTCTACTCCGGTGGGGAATAAATTTATTTATATTTATAAATAAAATTGAGTTATGTATAATTCGGATTGGTTCACAACGCTAAATAAGCCACTGTTTAATCCCCCAACGGAATTATTTTCTCCCGTTTGGATTATTTTATATTGTATGATGGGTTTGAGTTTAATTCTTTATATTCATGAAGAAACTCAATATTCAAAAATCAGAGGGTACATTTATTTTGGGATTCAGCTGTTTTTCAACCTTATCTGGAGCCCTGTATTTTTTCTGCTGCAAAATATAGGTTTTGCATTTTTTATAATAATATTGCTTGATATATTTGCTATAATGACGATTAAAGAATTTTTTAAGGTTTCAAGATTATGCGGATATTTGCTGATTCCTTATATTGTATGGTTGTTATTTGCGACATACTTAAACGGTGCATACTTTTATCTCAACTAGAAGGCGCTTTTTATTACCCCGCCGCCTAAGACCTTGTCCTCATCATAAAAAACTGCTGATTGACCTATTGCAATTGATTTTTGCATATCTTCAAAATTTACTTCAACTTCGTCGTTATTCAAAGGTTTTATTTCAACAGGAACAGGCTGCTGAGTGGAACGAATTTTTGCCTGACATTTCATCGGCTCATTTAATTTATCAATTGCAATCCAATTTAAATCATTTGCAATTAAGGACTTTTTAAATGTCTTATCAGCAGGACCTATAACGACTTCATTTGAATCTTTTCTCAATTCAAGTACGTATAGCGGTTCTGTTGAAGATACTCCGATGCCTTTTCTTTGTCCTATTGTGTAGTTCCAAATTCCTTTGTGCTGACCTAAAATTTTTCCGTCCGAATCAACTATGTTGCCGATTTTATCTTCAACGCCCAGAAGTTCATTATAATCACCACCGTAAAAATCCTGACTGTCAGGTTTATCTGCAGCTTGAAGTCCGTTTTCTTTTGCAATTTGTCTTATTTGTTCTTTTGTATAATTCCCAAGCGGTAATATTATATTTTTTAATTGTTCCTGTTTTAACCGGTATAAAAAATAAGATTGGTCTTTATGAGGGGCTATTCCGCGCTTCAATATATATCTGCCGTTTTCTTCTTCAACTTTGGCATAATGTCCGGTTGCAAATTTGTCGAATTTGACACCGTTTAACTTGGCAATTTGCGGAAGAACCCCGAATTTTATCAGCGCATTACACCATACACAAGGATTTGGAGTATGTCCGTCAAGATACTCTTTTTTAAAATTTTTTATAACAATATCTTCGTATTTTGTTACGCAGTCAACAACGTGATAGTCAATTCCAAGTTGGTTGGCAAGATTTTGTGCTGCTTCAATATCTTCTATTTCATCCGGTCCGTAGCAAGCATTGTGTTTACCTTCTGCAACGGCTAAACCTTGTTTGCCCCAAATTGACATTGTTGCACCAATAACTTCATATCCCTGCTGCTTTAAAATAAGTGCCGCAACAGATGAATCCACTCCGCCTGATAATCCTACCAATACTTTCATAACATTCCTTTCTAATTTTATATTTGTGATTTTATCATGAAAATACTAAACGGATAGTAATTTGTTCTGAATAGCTTTTGCGGATTCTTCATACCCGACTCTGCCCATCAGGGCATAGGTATAATTTCTTGTTTGTTCAACAGACGGCTGATTAAATGCATTAACGCCGTACAAAGCTCCCGCAATTGCTGTTTGAATCTCAAGCATATACAGTAATTGTGCAATATGATAGCCGTCAATTTTCGGGATTTTTACGGTAACTGTCGGTCTTGAATAATCAATCAATGATGCCAGTGTTGAATCAGCTTCTGCATTCATTAATTCATTCATAGTTTTCCCGCCTAAATAACCAATGCCCGTGTATTGAAAAACCTGAGGAATTTCTAATGTTGTATCAAATTCTCCGACTCTTATAAAATTAATAATTTTGTTATTAGGACCTTCATAAAACAATTGCATTTGTGAATGCTGATCGGTCGCTCCAACGGCTTTAAGAGGAGTCGGGCCTACAGATATTGTATTTTCGCCCAATGTTGATTTTTTACCTAATGACTCAGCCCACAATTGTATAAACCAGTCCGCAATATATTTTAGTCTGTCAGAATATGGCATCATAACCGTTATGTTTTTGCCAAAATTTTTATCCAGAAGATAATGAATTAATGCGTTTTGTGCTGCGATATTTTCACAGATATTCGGATTTTGCAATGCATTATCCATATCTTTAATTCCCTTTATAATTTCGTCAATATTTATTCCGACAAGTGCAAAAGGTAATAATCCCACAGCCGTAAACACAGAAAATCTCCCGCCGACATCATCAGGTACAACAAATGTTTTATATCCTTCCTGTTCTGATATTTGTCTTAAAATCCCTGTTTTTTTGTCTGTCGTAACAATAATATTTTTTCTGTAATCATCATCCAATTCTTTTTGAAGGCGGTCTTTTATAATCATATATTGTGCCATTGTTTCGGTTGTATCACCTGATTTTGTGATGACGTTTACAAGTGTTTTCTTCAAATCGAGAATATTGAGTAGACCATTTATTTGGTCGGGGTCTACGTTATCAAGAAAGAATATTCGAGGGAAGCCGTTTCTTTCATCTTTTGAAAGCATATTCCAATATGGACGCAATAGTGCATGAGTTACTGCAATTCCTCCAAGAGCCGAGCCGCCTATTCCCAAAATCAGAATATTATCAAATCTATTTTCAACCAATGCGGCATACTCTTTTACATACCATGATGTTTCTTCGCTGTAACCAAGATTCATCCATTGTAAACCTTCGCCTTCGGTGTCTTTTTTCTTGTATAAATCCGTAATAATACCGGCGATTTTATCTCGATATAATTCGAATTCTTCTGATATATTTAAGCCGTTTTCATTTCCGATGATGTCCTTACTTACTCCTCGGATATCAAGTTCTATCATTTATACCCCTCTTAAATGACTATTGCTATACAATATTAGTATGCTCAATTTTAAAATACAAGGATAAATAAAAAGCAGTCAAACAAATTTATTGTGAGACCATTCTGTCATGCTGAATTTATTTCCACTGCTGTTCATGAAAATTTTGTCATTCTGAGGGAATGCAATGACCGAAGAATCGCCAAATATATCAAGTTTTGTATGTGTTCAATCGGGCGATACTTTGCTATTGCTCAGTATGACGTGTTTCCTGTCATGTTAAGGTGTGGTTAAATATTATGATGAGCACAAACACCCCGCCCCTGATTCTTTACAAATTCATGATACAAGGGCGCAATTTTTTGCACCGAATTCCCTTCCCTACCAAGGGGAGAAACCCCAATTTACAATTAAAACATTCCTCCCCGATGGGGGAGGTTAGGTGGGGAAGGATTATAATTGCAAATTGAGTTTTGCCCTGGCATTGTTTAAAAATAACACTCCCCATCCCACCCTTCCCCAACAGTGCAAAAAGCAAAATTATTTCCTCATATTTTACCTCTCACACCCTCTTTTGAAATCAAGAGAGGGAGATGTTGTAAACGGACTTGTGAATTTGTAGCGTGCATTTTAAAGTACGAGATATTTAATGTCATGCTGAATTCATTTGACTGCTTTTGCCGAAATCTTTGATTTCGTGCAAAATGTCCCTTATCGGGCAGCATCTCACCCCAAATGCGGAAGATGTGAGATTCAGAAATAAATTCGGAATGAAAATTTTCTCATAATGACAAAGTAAAAGCAACTGGTTTGCATCGCCTGACGGCTCACAATGACATGTTTTGTCGTTGTAAGAATTGCAGGTTGGATATTCTTGCCACACATAATATCTAAATAACCGCAGAGAATATTTTATAATACATAAACAGGGCGACTAAAATTAATAATCCGCCGCAAATTTTCATTATAATTTCCGAAATCTGATAAAATTTGTCGCCTGATGATTTTAGTTTTGATGTTATTACCCCTGCAAGAATAAAAATCAGCCCCTGCCCGATTGAGAATAAAAACAGCATCAAAACCGACTGCCACATATTGGCACTGACGGATGCAAATGCCATTATACTTGCCAAAATCGGTGTAGAACACGGAGTTCCAATGATTGCAAACGCTGCACCCAACAAAACAGGATAAAGAAATTCATTATTAAAATTATTCTGCGGCATCTCTTTTATCAATACCGGAAGTTGGATATCAAGAAGCCCGAGAATATTTAAACCCATAATCAATATAATTGACGCCGCAACAAGCGCAAAATACGGATTCCCGACAAAAATTTTACCCGTCAATGCACAAATTAACCCGATAACAGAAAAAACAATACTTGCCCCAATGACAAAAAATATCATCTGCACAAACGTTTTAGCAGGTCTATCTTCACCATATCCACCAACATACCCGACAATTAAAGGCAGCATAGAAAGCGAACAAGGAGAAACCGATGCGATTATCCCCCCGATAAACGAGGCTATAAACATTACATAAATACTTGACGGATTTTGAAATATTACAAGAAGTTCTTCCATTATTTAAGACCTTTTATAACTTCTTCATATTCTTCTTTTTCTGCCGCGCCTTCAAATCTTTTGCATTCTTTTCCGTTTGAATCAAGCATTACAACCGTAGGTACAAGAGTTATATTGTATTTTTTGATTAATTTATTATTCATATCTTTTCTTGAATCAACCACAATTGCAGTATAAGAAACTTTATCTTTATATTTTGGCATAATTTCATTAAAGATTTTTTCAACTTCTTTACACTCAAGACACATTGAAGATGAAAATTTTATAATTTGAGGCAAATTTGAATCAGCGAGTGCTGTTGCATCTTTATTCCACGAAAGCCCCCAAAATGCCAATAAAGGCAAAATTATTATTGCTAAAATTGTTATAATTGATTTTTTATTCATTTTTACATCCCTCTTTTTGTGTAACTGTTACACGTCATTATTTTCCGGCAGCATAATTTTTTCAATAAGATAACAGACCGATAATTATTCCCCTAAAAGAATATTATCAATAAGTCTTACTCCGCCGACCCTGCAAGCGATAAATACTCTGGTATTATTGTCTGCTATTGTAACTTCTTCCAAATCCTCCTGATTCATAAATTCAAGATACTCAAGTTCATGATGCTCATTCAAAAAGCTATATGCTGTTTCTTTAAGAGCTTTCACGTCTGTTACACCTTGTTTGTAGCAAGCATTGATATTATTTAAGATTTTGGAAAGCACAAGAGCTTCTTTTTTATCTTCTTCTGAGAGATATTTGTTTCTTGAACTCATTGCAAGTCCTGAGTCCTCCCTTACAATAGGGCAAGGTACGATTTCAACGGGGATATTCAAGTCTTTTACCATCTTTTTGATTATAATAAGCTGTTGCGCATCTTTTTGTCCAAAGAATGCATAATCCGGTTGAACAATATTAAATAATTTATTTACTACCGTACAAACGCCGTCAAAATGCCCCACTCTTGATTTCCCGCACAATTTATTCACATAGAAAAACGGAGGAATTACATAAGTCAAAAAATCATTAGTTCGCATTTGACCTTCGCCGTACATTTCGTTTGGACTTGGAGCAAAAACAATCGAAACTCCCGCATCATCGCACATTTTTGTATCTGCTTCAAGTGTTCTCGGGTATTTATCTAAATCTTCCCCCGGACAAAACTGGATCGGATTTACAAAAACCGAAACAACAACTTTGTCACATTTTTCTACCGCTTTTTTTATAAGACTTAAATGACCGTCATGCAAAGCCCCCATTGTCGGAACCAAACCGACAACAAGCCCTTGCATTTTCCATTCTTTTATCTGTTGTCTTACTTCTTTTATTGTATGTAATAACATAATTAATATACCTCGTTTTCGTTTGGGTAACTGCCGTTTTTAATATCATCAATATATTTCGATGCACAATCTTTTATAAGAGTTTTCATATCGCCGTATTTGCGCGCAAATTTTGGAGTAAAAGCATCAAACT
The DNA here is from genome assembly GCA_902766975.1 of uncultured bacterium. Taxonomy (GTDB): domain Bacteria; phylum Cyanobacteriota; class Vampirovibrionia; order Gastranaerophilales; family Gastranaerophilaceae; genus Zag111. Next base: position 9,938 of record CACXFH010000085.1, read on the forward strand.
TTCCGAATAAATCATCGCAAACCATTACAAATCCGTCACAATAGCGTCCTGCACCGCAGGAAATTGTGGGAACAGAAATATTTTCCGTTATATTTTTTGCAACCTGTTCAGGCACCATTTCCAACACAATTGAAAATACTCCGGCTTTTTCAAGTTTTTTTGCCTGTTTTAAAAGCTCAAATGCCCCATCTTCGGTTTTTCCTTGAATTATATGCCCGCCAATAACATTTTGACTCTGCGGAGTAAATCCGATATGCCCCATAACAGGAACCCCCATATTTACAGTGCATTCAATCAATTTTTCAATATAATCATTACAACCTTCGAGTTTAACCGCATTAGCGCCGTTTTTAACCATATTACCAATATTTTTCAAAGCCGAAGGAATATCAATTGTATAACTCATAAACGGCATATCAGTAACAACCATTGCATGTTCAACACCACGAGCCACAGCTTTTGTAAATATAGTCATTTCTTCAACCCCGACTTGATTAGTATTTTCATAACCTAAAGCCGTCATAGCAAGGCTGTCGCCGATTAAAATTACATCAATTCCCGCTTCATCAAAATACTTCGAAGTCGAATAATCATAAGCCGTGAGCACCGAAAATTTCTCGCCGTCATCTTTATATTTAGCTAATGTTCTTACTGTAACTTTTTTCATAATTTGATTGTAACACAAATTTAATATTTTACAGAATAAAAAGCAATTTTATATGAACATAAAACTTTATATAGATACGGGGAAATATTATTATGGGGAAATATAGTTTAGCTATTAAATTTGGTAACAATTTGCTTTCAAAAGTAAATTGTTTAAAAAATAGCAAAAAAATAAGTGCTTTTGTCGAAAGCCCATCTATATTTCAAAGTCCCAAAATTAATAATACAAATCATCTTTGATAATATTGTAAAATTTTTCATCAATATTATTTAAGTCTATAATATCAACTTTATATGGAAATGTTGAATTTGAAAAAGCCACACGCAAATTTAAGATTTTATCAAATTCCATAAGGTTTTCCCCTTTATTTACTTCTTTTGACTTTTTTTAAACCAAGTATAAACAGAATGAGCAACTCTTTTAGAGCTATGACGAATTAAGCCTTCCTTATTAGGCTCTATTAAATTTTTCGCATATATTTCAACCCCGAGTTTTTTAATCTCCATAGAATCAAGTATAACAGGATATTGCCCCTGCTCTTTATATTTATCACAATTTTCGGGAATATTATCATTAACAAGAATTGCGTCAACTAAATGTTCTACTTCGGAATGTTTTAATAATGCCTTCAAATGATCCGAGACCTTGTATCCGTCAGTTTCCCCCGGTTGAGTCATGATATTACATACATATATTTTTTTAGCTTTTGATCTTGAAATTTCTTCTGAAATTTCTTTTATCAAAAGATTAGGAATTACACTTGTATAAAGGCTCCCCGGACCAAGAATAATAAGTTCTGCATCCTTGATAGCCTGTAGAACTTCCGGCAAAGCCTTACAATCTGCCGGTTCTGAATATAATCTTTCAATTTGCCCGTGGGCTTCAGGAATGGCAGATTCTCCATGAACAACAGAGCCGTCTTTCATTTGTGCAACCAATTTCATATCATCAAGAGTTGCAGGTAATACTCTCCCCCTCATAGAAATTACGTTAGCGCTTGCTTTAACAGCAGAAGCCATATCGCCTGTAATTTCGCACATTGCAGTCAAAAACAGATTACCAAAACTGTGTCCTTCCAGTCCTTCACCGTTGTCAAAGCGAAACTTGAACAGTTTTGTTACCAAATCTTCATCATCAGCTAATGCTGTCATACAGTGACGAATATCCCCCGGAGGCAAAATTCCCAAAGACTCTCTTAATCTGCCCGAACTTCCGCCGTCATCTCCGACACTTACAATTGCAGTTATATTATTTGTAATATTTTTTATGCCGCTTAAAAGCATCGATAAACCCGTTCCTCCGCCGACAGCTACGGTTTTAGGCCCTCTGCTTAATTTTCTTTTTCTATACAAATTTTCAAGTAATATATCGCTATCTTTATTATCAGGTAAATCCAACATTGACAGGTTAGTCATTCGCCAACCTTTAAAGAAAAATGCTCCGCCTATCATTATTATCCCGAATGCAAGCCACTCTGTTGAAACGGTATTTGCGACTTTGCTTATAAATTGCATTGTATAAAATACCGGTTTTATGTCAAACAAAATCAAGACCCCGATAGTAATAAGGAGCGCGCCTATAAGAACCAGTGCGAACCATCTTTTTACCTGTAATCCCGGGATTAACCACCCTATTTGCTTTGGCAATTTAATTTTTTTCATACTTCCCTGCCTGTATTATACTGTATCCTATTCAACCCAGCCGGATTTCATTGCATTTTTGTAATTAAACGGTAAAGGCTTAATAATTCCGTTTGCCGAAATTAGCAATTCTTTAACATTCGACAATTTGCTCGAAAAATGAATTGTATCGGCTTCAATTACGGTCTTTCCTCCGACATTATTGGCAACTCTGGAATTATTAAGTAAATCTTTCAACCTTGAAATTGATATATCGGTATTTTCTAAATCCCGGGCATTGAATATTATATTCCCTTGCTCGTCATAAATTTTTTCTAAATGAACTTCGTGAGCTACCTGAATATTTTCTTCTTCTCCGACAGTTGCCAAATTTTGCCCCGCAGCACCATAATATACAAGCCATTGAGAACATTTTTTTATCGCTTTTGCTATTGTTTTGGAAACCTCAACATCTTCCATTGCTTTGCGATACATAGCTCCATGCGGTCTTACGTGTTCAATTTCCAAATGGTAAGCTTTTGCAAATGTCATCAAGGCTCCCACCTGATACATAACTAAAGCTTCAAGTTCATCTTCATCCAAATCCATCGGACGATACCCGAACCCTTGAATATCATCATAACCGATATGCGCCCCGACAACAATATTCTTGTCTTTTGCAGCTAACAATGCTTCTTTTATAGCTGAAGGATCACCTGCGTGAAATCCGCAGGCAATGTTTACCGAACTTACATAATCTAAAAGTTCGTATTCCGAATTATTTTTATATATCCCGAAGCATTGTGCTAAATCACAATTAAAATCAATATTCTTTATCCCTTTTCTTTCAATAATATTTTGCATAAAAATCATCCCTTCTTTTCAATTATACTATCAAAAAAATAATATAGGGATATTTTACAAAATATTAATAGTAGTCATAATATGAATAAAAATGTTTTTATGTTATTTTTTATGACATGAGCGGTGATTATAAAAAACTCTTAAATAAGAAAAAGAAAAAATATTGTGACACGAAAACAATGGGTGTGAATATTGATAAAAATGAATATTACGAGATAATATTATCTAACTCCGCCCACCCTGAAAATATAAAAAAGTAATTATGCCAAGGGAATCATAATTTTAAATAGCGTTTCCGCTTTATTGGATTTTACAAGTTCAATATCAGCATTTTGGCTGTTAAGATATTTTTTACATATATGAAGCCCATAGCCGCTTCCGCTTTGCTTTGATGTGTATCCGTAATCAAATATTTTATCCTGTTTATCGTTTGGAATTTGCTTACCGTTATTTGAAATTTTTAAAACCCCGTAATTATCCTTAATTTCGCCAAATACACATATTTTGCCTTTGATTTCAATAGCTTCAATTGCATTTTTTATAATATTAACTATACATGATGTTAGGCGATTTTCATCAATTTTTATCATTGAAGTATTTTTTATGAAAATCTCAAATTCAATATCTTTGTCTTCAACGTAAGCTTTAGAGAGTTCAACCGCTTTTTCAATACAAGTCTTGAAATCAAGAACAGATTGATTATTAATATTTATAGATTTTAAATCTGCAACATTCATTGAAATTATTTGCAGTGATTTTTGAATACACTCAAGCGCATTTTCAACTGACGGATTTTTGTATCCGTCGTTATCAATGTGTTTTTTTAAAATTTGTGCATACATATCGCAAACCGAAATATGATTTCTGATTTCGTGTGAAACAAATCTTATTTGTTTTGTAACATCAAAATTATTATCGGTTTTTATATTATTCATAAAATGCTCCCGTCGAAAATAAAGGGCTCTACAAAGAATGCAGAACCCTTTTAAAATTTTGTCTATATAAGTTATGCCGCAGCCATTTGTTCTGACTGTGCGGTTAAAGAAGGCTTAAATCCGTGAGTCAGTGCATACAAAACTGCATTTGTTCTGTCATTTACCTGCAATTTTTGGAATATATTATTTACGTGAGTTTTAACAGTAGTTTCTGATATAATAAGTTTTTGCGCAATACTCTTGTAGTTAATTCCTTGAGTTAATAAATCAAGAACTTCGTTTTCTCTGCCTGTTAAAGTTGTAAGAAGATTTTCACCTGCAGCAACTTTTGTTTCTTCTTTTGCTGCATTTTGGAAGTATTCAAAAAATCTTGTGGTTAACACAGACGGCAAATAAATTTTCCCATCAGCAACCGTTTCAATCGCATCAATAAGTTTAGATGATGCCATGGTTTTTAAAACATAACCTCTTGCCCCAAGTTTCATTGCCCGATATATTAAATCAGAATCATCATAACCGCTTAAAATGACAACATTAGTTGAAATACCTAATTTATTAATTGACTGAATAGTTTGCAAACCGTCTTTTTCCGGCATATTTATGTCCATCAAAACAATATCGGGACGATATTTTTTTATTAAACCCAATCCGAGATTTGCATTTCTTGTCGCCCCTACAACATTGTAACTTGTTTCAAGGCTGATTAGTTCTTTAATTCCTCTTAAATGATTTGCATTGTCATCAATTAGTAACACTCTCAGTTTTTTTGTGAAATCTCTCATCTTATTCCCCCATTTATTAATCGCTTTCTACACCATACATACTACACTTTTTAGAGGGTCATTTAATCCATGGAGTGATTGATAATTGATATGCACAAGATTGAAACAATTATCTAAACCATAAGATTGAGAAAAACGCTCAACCATGCTCTACACCATGATTTCGCCGCATGGTTGAGCAAGTTTATTAATTCCTATGGTTGGATGAAAATAAATATTTTAAGTAACCATATGCTATCATACAAAACCAAGTCATTTCTGTAAATGTCAAAAAAATCAGTTACATAAAAATATTATGCGAATATCTCACAAAGATATTCTAAATATGTTCATTTTTTCTTTTTGTCATAAAGCAAAAAGAAAAAACGAACCAAAAAAGAAAAAC
>CACXFH010000086.1 GCA_902766975.1 uncultured bacterium
AACGGGAGAGGGTAGAAAATCACTTTGAGCCGTGGCGAAAAGTTGATTTTCGGGTGAGGGGTCAATCCCGTTAGGCTTCAACATTAACGTCCGACCCCTCATCCGTGCTGCGCACACCTTCTCCCGACGGGAGAAGGACTGTTATATCCGCAATTGTCATTACCAAAACCCCTCCCAGCCCCCTAACAAGGGGAGGAATTATTCGTCATTGCATTCTCTCAAAATGACGTTACCTGTTGGGGTACACTTCAATAAGTCCAACTTGCACGTCAATATCTTATGCAATCTTCAACATTTTCTTTAGGCAAAAACATTCTGCCTTCCAAATCAGGTGCGTTAAATTTTGTTCCTCCTGATATTTTCCATTGTTGGAGAATTTTATTGAGTGTTTCATCTAAAAATCTAAATCCGAGTTTATAGTAAAATCCTGCGGGGGATGTTTTGGCATCAATTTTTTTTGCATCAAGAATGACCCTGCCGTTTGTTCTTTCGTCTTTCAAGCTTTTTATTACGACATCCTGAACAAAATTCGTTCCTTCTCTGTTGCCGTCCCCCCATAGAAATTTTATGAAGTAATGCGGCTTTAAAATGTTTTTCTCCCTAGATTTTACATAATAATCTCTCGGATATTTTGTATCATTTTTTAATTCAACAAAATTATTTACAAAACATGATGTACATTTCCCGCAAAATGCAAGCGAATAAGAAGATTGTATATTCATATTCATTCAAAAACATGTAAAAATTTTTTTTGATAGTAACCGTAATCTGTTTTTATTTTTATGTTTGAGGTATGATATGGTTGTTTTAGATAAGCAGAGGAATATTACCCTCACTCCGGACTTTACTAAAAGGGAGAAATAATTGGAAAAGGAAAAGAAATGCTAAAAGGAAATGAAATAAGAAAATTATATTTAGACTTTTTTAAAGAAAAACATCAACATACAATAGTAGAGAGTTCAAGTCTTGTACCTGATAATCCTACGGTTTTATTGACAACTGCAGGGATGTTGCAATTCTTGCCGATATTTTTGGGGATTCAAGATTGCCCTTATGAACCTGCAAGAGCCGCATCTTGTCAAAAATGTGCAAGGGCGGGCGGCAAAGATTCTGATATTGAAAATGTCGGCAGAACCCCTCGTCATCATACTTTCTTTGAGATGTTAGGTAATTTTTCTTTTGGCGATTATTATAAAAAAGAAATCATACCGTGGGCTTGGGAATTTGTAACCGAAGTATTAAAACTTGATAAAGACAGACTTTGGATTACTATTTTTGAAACGGATGATGAAGCATTCGATATTTGGCGCAGTGTCGGTGTTCCGGCGGAAAGAATTAAGAGAAAAGGGAAAAAAGATAATTTTTGGGGACCTCCGGGGGCATCAGGTTCATGCGGTCCATGCTCCGAAATACATTATGATTTAGGAGAAGAATATTCTTGCGGACACCCCAATTGCGGGATTGACACTTGCGAGTGCGACAGATGGGTTGAAATTTGGAATTTGGTATTTACAGAACTTTATCAAGATGAAGAAGGCAATCAATCTCCCTTGGGTAAGAAAAATGTTGATACCGGTATGGGTTTGGAACGAATTACTATGGTCTGTCAAGGGGTTGCATCGACATTTGAAACAGATTTATTAAGACCGATTTTGGATAAAGTGTGTGAGATGAGCGGAGTTCCTTATAAAAAGTCTGAAAAAACAGACGTATCTTTGCGTATAATTACGGATCATGCAAGGTGTGTAACGTTTTTGATTTCTGATGGAGTAATCCCAGGCAATGAAGGCAGAAGTTATGTCTTGCGAATGATTTTAAGACGTGCATTAAGACACGGTAAAATCTTAGGTATGGAATTGCCGTTTTTATATAAGCTTGTTGATACGGTGGTTGAAAATTATGGTGAAGCTTATCCGGAACTTGTTAAAAATAAACAAAAAATTATTGATACAATAAAAGCTGAAGAAGAAAGATTCAATAAAACTCTTGACAGAGGCTACAAACTTTTGGAAGAATTTATCGAGTCTAAAAAAGATATCGATGGTGAAAGTGCGTTCAAGCTTTATGATACCTTCGGTTTTCCTCTTGAATTAACAAAAGAAATTGCTCAGGAAAACGGTTTAAATGTTGATGAGGAAGGTTACAAAATTGCAATGCAGGAGCAAAAAGAGCGTGCAAAAGCAGCAACCGCAAAAATATCGGTTACAGGTGATATGAAATATGCTGCTGTTGAAAAAGAAGTAGGTTCGACAAATTTCATCGGCTACGAAGAAAATGAATGTAATGATGCAAAAATTTTGGCGCAAATTGAAGGCGAAGGTTATGTTGATATCGTTATAGACAAAACTCCTTTTTATGCTGAATGCGGCGGACAGGTTGGTGACAGCGGTTACATAGAAAACGATACTTTTAAAGCTGAAGTTTTGACAACATTCAAGGTTAATGATTTGTATGTTCACAGATGTTCAATTTTAAACGGGGACGTTGAAATAGGTGCTGTTGTTTGTGCAAAAATTGATGTTGAACGTCGTGAAGAAATACGTGTTCACCACACCTCTGCGCACTTGCTGCAAGCGGCTTTAATCAAGGTCGTTGGGGATGAGGTAAAGCAAGCAGGTTCCTACGTTGACAACGAAAGAATGAGGTTTGATTTTACATTCTCAAGAGCTATGACTACTGATGAAATTAAAAAGACCGAAAATCTGATGAATAAATGGATTGGTGAAGGTTATACAATCAATACTAAAGTTATGGGTATCAAAGAAGCCGAATTGACGGGTGCTACAGCATTATTCGGAGAAAAATACGGCGATACGGTTCGTGTAGTAAGCATAGAGAAAGACGGTCAATCTATTTCCAAAGAATTTTGTGCCGGAACACATGCAAGAGAACTCAAAGATTTGCGTTTTGTAAAAATAGTTTCGGAAGGTGCAATTGCTGCAGGTACACGCAGAATTGAAGTCGTAGTTTCAAAGGCTGCACTCAATTATGTAAATGCAAAAGTTGAAGTGACAGATAGTCTTTCGGGCAAATTTAAAGCGCATTATGATGAAATTCTTGATCGTGTTGATAAAATTCAGGAAGAAAATAAATCATTGCAAAAAGAAGTTGAAAAATTGCAGGAAGAAAATGCTCGTAATCGTTTTGCTGCTTTTGTCGATAGGGCACAAGAAATTAACGGTGGGAAGCTGTTCATATCCAAGGTTGCAAAGCTTACTCCTGTCGGATTAAAAATTGGACTTGAACTTTTATCGCACAAATTGGGTAAAGACAATATAGTTGTATTGGCCGGCGAAAAAACAGTGGCTGCAAAAGTTTCAGACGGCTTTATAGCAAAAGGGATTAATGCAGGTCAAATAGTTGGCGAAATCGCAAGAGCAACGGGAGCAAACGGTGGCGGACGTCCTAATTTTGCTCAGGGCGGTGTAAAAGATCCGTCAAAGTTAGATGAAATTCTTGCAAAAATTGAAAATGATATAAAAGCAAAGTAGGATTAAGCTATAAGTGAGATCAAAGTTTGACCCGACACAATGCATCGTTGCTGCGGTAAATTATAATCTTTACTACTAAATAGTAGCGACTGAAAAGAGGAATTTTCAAAAATCACTTTAAAATCTATAATTGAAGGGTTATATACCCCAATTATTTTTAAGAGGTGATTTATGAAATATAATTTGCTGGATGCTCAGCGGCAATTCTTGGAAATTCCGCATGATTATACGCTTGATGTTGCGGTGTATCAGGGCGGATATGGTTCCGGAAAGACTTTTGCAGGTTCGTTATTAGGAATTTTACTTGCGTTGAAATATCCCAAAATCAAAGGATTAGTCGGTGCGCAAACTTACACTCTTGTTCGTGATACTACTTTGCAAACTTATTTTGAACACTTAGATGCAATGGGTTTTACCCGAGATATAGACTATAAATGGTCATCCACAGAACAAAAACTTTCGTTTTATAACGGTTCGGAAATTCTTTTCAGGCATTTTGATGAACCCAACAGATTAAAATCTTTAAATGTCGGATTTGTTGAAATCGAAGAAATGTCCGATACTCCTTATGAAACATTTAAAATGCTTTTAGCTCGTTTAAGACAAAAACCTTATAATAATTGGAAAAATTTTCAATACAGAATTTTTGGACACACAAACCCCGAAATTCAGCAAGGATGGATTTATAAAACTTTTTTTGTAAACCCAAACCCCAACTACAGAATTATTTGTGCTCCGACGACCCAAAATATTTATTTACCCAAAGGGTTTTGCGAAGAATTAAAACAGCTTTATGACGAAAAATATTATAATACTTTTGTTCTCGGGCAAACTGGTAATTATAATGAAAATCTTGTAGTAAAAGATTTTACTGACGATAATATAAAAGATATAAAATATCACAACGATTTTGATGTTCATATAAGTTGCGATTTTAATGTTGACCCTATGGCATGGGTTTTGGCTCACAAAACGGAGGATAAAGTTTTTTATTTTGATGAAATAGTTCTGGAAAATACTACAACTTCAAAAGCATCCGAGGAATTTTGCCGCAGATATCCAAATCACAAGGGTAAAATTATCATAAACGGAGATGCTTCAGGGGATAATCGAAGCTGTACAAGCGAATATACCAACTATGTCATTATAAAGAAAAAACTTTTGTCATTAGGCTATGATGCGGATATTAAAATAAAACCTTTCAACCCCCCGATAAAAAACAGAGTCGCAGCGTTCAATGCAAAGGTCCGTAATGCAAACGGGGATATATGTTTATATGTAAGTCCAAAGTGCGAAAAACTTTTGTATAACATTAGAAATCTTAAATATATTGAGGGAACTTCAAAAATAGATGTTCCGAATTACAGACAAATAAAACAATCTAAAGAACTCAAATTTTTGTCGCATCCGTTTGATGCTGCGAGTTATCTTGTAGATTTTTATTGGCCAATTGTTTTATAAAAAGGAGAAATATATGGATACATTAATTTATTATTCCCCCGTAATTATTGCTGTTGTGATTTTTATAGTTCAACAAAGAATTGTTGTAACTCCCGAAGAACTTGAACGCAAACACCGACAGATTTTGCAGGAAGTTGAAGCAAAATTTGTAACAATTAACAGCTACGAAGATTTAAAATCTCAATTCAGTGAAATCAAAGAAAAAATTGATAAAATCTACGACTGCTTAATAATTTCAAAATAATAAAAGTTATGTAAAGTTTTGTTACATTAATCTCAATCATGCTTCAAGTTTTTGATAAAAAATGCCGTAAACATGGGTAACTAAGGATAACCATAATTGAAAGGATTTACGAAAAAATGGGATTAGCCGCATCACAAGCACGCTTCCTGGGCATTACGTTAAGAAAAGCCAATTGTGAATTCAAGTCAACGGAGTTGGCTCAGCAAAGGCTGCAATTAACAAACCAGTTAGCTGACATATCACAAGAATATGCCGATGCTTTAAATGCGACTAAATTTGTTTGGCATAATGATTTAGTTTGTGACAGTTTTGGTAATCCGATGGATTTTGGTATCTCGTACAGTTTGCTTATGATGCCGTCAGCTGCAAATGATTTTGATCCATATATGGTTACATCAAAATCAGGTGCGGTTGTATTAAATTCAAAATATGCTGATGCTGCGGAATATGCAGGAATTTCAATGGCAGGCGGAGTTCCCAGTGCGGAAGGACGAAATAAGTTTCTTAAAGCACTTGCAAATATTGATAACGCAAAACCGGACAATCCGAGAGTTGTAGACAATAAAGATAATAATGTAATAACAGAAACAACTTATAATATTTTAACAGGAGCTTCATCTGAAGATGTTGCTTGGAATCCGTCTGCAGGTATGGGAGCAGCACCGAAAAATAAAAGTGTAGGTGGCGGAGTATCTATAATTGATTTGATGATGGATGAAAATATCGGTCAGAAGTCTTTAGATTGGTTACAGATATACAAGGCATATCAGGGAAGCTCTTATGCCGATGCTGTAACCGAATATCAGTATAATGAGGAAAAAGCAAGATTAAGTAATAATCTTGCTGATGCAAAATTGAGATATATAAATGAAGGGCAGGCTTCAGCACAAGAAGCTAACTCAGTAGCAGTCGATCAGGCTTTATATCAATCATTTGAAGCTTTAGAGAAAAAAATTGACGGTGCTTCTAATGACGTCTACAAAAAGAAGTACATTTCCGAACTTGAAAATTTAAAACGAGGTTTGGATGCAGATGGAAAACTGATTGACAACGATGAAAAAAATGCATATAAATATCCGATTTATTGGGCAGCTTATGAATTACAAAAATTAGAAGCATCAAAAAAGGAAGGAACTATACAGTGGATATCCGGTAACCTTCCCAATGATGCGACCCATGCTAATATAGATTTATTGTTCCAAACCTCTGATAGTGCGATTTCAGGTGGTATCTGTCTTGAAAAAAAATCAAAAGACGCTAATGGTAATGATATTTCCAAAACTTATAATACTTTAACGCTTGTTTATAATGATATTATTAAATTTGATCCTGGAGTAATTCAAAATCTTACAATCGCGGATTTGCTGAAAAATGATATTGTATTAATGGCAAGAGGTAAAGATGATGCAGAAACATTATCTACTGCCGCAAAAGCAATGCTTGAATATGTTGCAAGAGTTTTGGGGTATGGTTCAATAGGCAAAGGTTTGAATATTGACGAAACTGCAAATAATGCTATGGAATTGGCAATGAAAACTACAATCAAAAAAGTCTTGAATCCGTCAAATGCTGTAAAAAGCGGCGGTTCAGGAAGTGATGATGTAAGAAATAATGATGCGTATAAAAATGCTATAAATTATAACAGAATCGGCGAAACCTATGATGGCGGATTTGCAGCAATAAATCTTTCAAGTGTAATATCATCATTCCTTACATATTTTGATAATTACCTTAATGGCTCAGAATCAGGTTATATCGTCGGGCGAGCAAATGATTCGGAAGGAGAGGGTACAAGAACATATTTTGTAACTGATGATCCAAATTACGTATATTTGCTAAATCCTGAAAATGCACTTTCAAATGACGAAAAAATCGCTGATTTTTACAATGAATTGTATAATAATATTTGTGCACACGGTTGGCGGCATGATGAAATGGTAAATGACAGCGAATATCTCGAAAGTGCAATAAAAGACGGAAGATACCAGTTGATGGCATTGAATAATGACGGCTATTTCTATCAAATGAGATATAATGACTTGCCTTATTTGGTTGAAGAACAGGACGAAGATGCAATAACAAGAGCTGAAGCTGCTTTTACAACCAAAAAAGCTCAGATAACTTTCAAAGAAGATGAAATTGATATCAAAACCAAAAAACTTGATGCCGAAATTTCCGAGTTAAATACTGAAATAAATTCGGTACAAAATATAATTACAAAATCTATTGAAAAAACATTCTCAATGTTTTCTAACTAATAATTAAAAAGAAGAAACCGGCATTTCCCAAAATATTGAAATAAGACTTATGTAAGCTGCTATATGTAGTTTTAGGAAGTTTATATATTTCTTGCTTAATAAATTTGTTATTTCAATAAACGTTTAATCGAAAATGCCGGATTAAAAATAAAAATAGAATAAAATATGTCTTTTTCATACTAAGATACACTTTTTTATTTTTAAATTTTCTCCTTAAAACTTCCGCCTTTCTGATATATAGAGAATAATAAAATTTGAATGCAAATTCTATTAGCCAATCGGACAATTTCAAATATATTATAAATTTGTTTTGTGAATTCGTTACATAAATTTATTTTTAGAAGGGTTGAAAAAGAGTAAAAATAGTTTATAATATTAATAGCAGTTAAAAATACTGTATTTTTGTTCATTTTAGAATGGAAAGGGCCGAAGAGGCCCTTTCCATTTTATTAATATTATAAATATTAATATTGAGTGGTAAATCAACTCGAGCAAAAATGAAATATATTTTTTTTGACACTCGAATTATTTTTTGTTATAATTCGCATGGTTTATTATTTAAAATTTTATTAAGGGGTTAGGGATATGAAAAGAATACTGAGCACAGTGTTAGCGTTGGTGGTCGCGTTTATATTCAGTGGGAGTGCCTTAGCGATACAGGAAACGCCGCAGCAGCAACAAGCAAGACTTAAACAAGCTAAGATAGAGCAAATGTTGAAAAATGCAAAGCCTGTTGAATTGGCATTTGTATTTGACGGACCGTCAGAAAAGAATGCGGAAGTTTTAAAAACATTCCAGCAAACTATCACTGTATCTTTATTGCCGGATTACAGAGCAGTTTTTCCTAAGGATTTAATTTTTGTCGGGGATTGGACTGAAAAAGGTGCAATTTCAGCTTCCGATAAGGCTCTAAATTCGAGAGCAAGAATGGTTATTTCTCTGGGATATATGTCAAGTAATTATTATTCCGATAAAAAAAATAAGAAAAAATATGTTGTTACAATCGAACAGTACGGCTTGAGAGATTTCGGAAACAAATTTTTTAATCCAATTCAGCAAACTGCCAATGATTTTTCTACATTCAAAGTTTTAGTTCCTTCCATAAAGAAGGCTGCCATTTTGATGAATGAAAATTACTATAAAACAGAAACAAATTGGAAGGCGAGTATTGATCAAAAGCTAAAGGAAAAAAATTGTGATTTAAATTATGTTGTTATACCGGTTAATTCAAACTTAAAGGCATCTTTGGCTAAAATTCCTGCTGATGTCGATTCAATCTTTGTTACCCCGTTATATAATTTGACAACAGCTCAGAGAAAAGAAGTTTATGATTATGCTATGAGTAAAAAAATGCCTTCATATTCGATTGTAGGTAAAGAGGATGTGGAGCTTGGAGCAATGCTTGGTACTTCAACAATGGATGTTGATAAAAAGATTGCGGAAGCTACATCATTTAATATTCACGGTGTTTTGCACGGTAATGCGGTAAAGAATGAAAGAATACCGTTTTATGACGATAAGGTGATATTTTATAATTCAGATACGGGGGATGCTGTAGGTTATACGCCGCCATTAAGACTTTTGAATAACGCAGTGACGATTACGCATAAAAAATTGCCGACTTATAGTTTGGGAACATTGATTGATGCATTAGATGATGCCAACCTAGATATTAAAAGAAAACAATTTTTAATAAGTGCGGCTCGTCGTTCGGTTGCCAGTGCTTATTTAAGATATCTGCCGACATTAAGACTTGATTTAGGTTATCAGTCGTATAATGACTCTTATGCTCGTTCTTATTCAGGTGTTCCGACTCATGCAGGTTCGTTTACGGTAGCAATGGATCAGGTATTATATTCTCCTGATTTGGTTACAAACATCATAGTAAAACATAAAAAATTGAAATTCGATAAAGCAGAGGAAGCTTTGACAAGAGCAAACACCGAATATCATATCGGTAATTTGTTTATTGAAATGTTAATGCTTGAAAATATGATAAAAGTTCAGGAAGAATCCGTACAGGAAACAAGGGAAAATCTTGCAATTGCAAGAGTAAGAGAAAAAACAGGCAAATGCGGATATGAAGAAGTTTTTCGCTGGGCAGGTGAAGTCAGCGAAGAAGAGAAAAAACTTCTTTCTATGCAAGCAGATTATAAAAATTTGAAAGTTACCGTAAATAAGCTTTTGAATCAGGATCAAAAATATGATTTTGCATTTGTGCCTTTAACGGCTAATGACCCTGCATTTTTCACTTCGGATTTGCATATTATTGATCACGTAAGAAATCCTAAAAAATTGGGGCAATTTACGGATATGCTTGTAGCAGAAGCGATATATTTGTCCCCTGAAACAACAAAGCTCAAAGCTGCGATTGCAATGAAGAAAGCGGAAATGGGTAATTATATTCAAAAATTTGTATTACCTAATGCAAAAATGTCACTTGAATACGGTACAATGTATGACAGGGCTCTGCCTTACGAAGATGAAGGTCATAAACAAATGAAATATGTAACGGGTGCGGTTGCAAGTGCTTCAACCGGAGGCGGTCCTTCAGCATACCAATACGGCTATAATAATTCTCCATATTTAAATCTTAATAAAACATCTTTAAGATTTTTAATAGCGGCACAATGGAAACCAATCGAGGGCGGGCATAAATTTGCGGAAATCGCAAGATGCAAGTCTGAATTAAATGAATTGAATGCTTATTTGGAAGAAGTAAATACAGAAATAGAAATGCAGGTTCGCTCAGTTGTAAACAGAGCTATCTCAAAATATTTTATGATTGAAAAATCTTATAAAGCAATGTTTGCTCAAAGTGAAAATTACCAAATGGTAAAAGCAAAATATTTGAAAGGTGAAGTACCTATTAATCAAATTTCTGATGCTCAAAAATTGTACTTTGAAGCAAAACTTGATGCGTTGAATTCGCAGTATGAGTTCTTTAAAGAACTTATTTGGGTTCAAAGAGGCTTGTTATCTGTAAACTGGACAAAAGCAAGTGACGAAGCAAAAAAATGGATAAAATCAATTCCGGCTATTTTACCGGCTGAAGAAGATTTTACATTATAAATAATATGATTTGAGCAATAATCTGCAAAAGAGGTTGTCCATACAACGTGGACAACCTCACTAATCTTTAATAGTTATATGTTGAATGGTTGAATGACCTGTTTCGGATTAAAAAAATCCTCCCCCGATGGGTGATAGTTCAGTTTCTCCCCTGAGTAGGGGAGAATTAAAGAGGGGTTTTGAACCTTTTTGCGGATGCTGTCATTGTGAACGGAGTGAAGCAATCCGGTCATTTTTATTTGCGGGCACGCATTCGCTTTGCCCACAAGCTAATTTTAGATGCCGCATCATAGTGCGGCATGACGGTATTGTGTTATCCCAAATATTATTGCTGTGCAAAAGATTGTACCAACTACATTTCTGTCAACTGTTCAAAATTTCGTGCATTAAAATGCACGCTACTTGCTTACCTGCAGTTGGACAAGTTTGGCTCAACATACAGTTCTACAGGCTTAATATTCAAAATGAAAAGTGAGAATTGAAGTGGAGTTCGCGTCCTTTTAATATAAATAAATGATGATTTTTTGCGAATAATTATTATAATGTTTGTATGAGAAAGTACGGGCTTTTTTTAGTTGTATTATCATTTGTACTCATTCAGAGCGCTACATTTGCTTTTGGCAAGTCAAAATTGCCTGTGGACGGGAAAGGGTATGTCGGTACTTTGCCGGAATTAACAAGAAACTACGGTGCTAATGATGAAGCAACGGATATTACTCCGACATCCGTTTCTCCTATCCCGTCAAAAGATTTTAATTCTGAGAGAGAAATCAAACCGGCACCGATTGAAGACCCGTCTTTTGTCAATATAATTTTGAAAACGGATAAATCTTCAAAGTATGCCAATGACCTGAATGAATTGATTCCGCTTTTGGAAGAAATTTATGACATGATAGAAGAAAATAAAAATGTTCAGATTTTTAATGCGAAAGTTTACTATTTTAATCAGAGCGTCGATTATTTCAGAGATAAATATGCGGATAAACCCGAAGGTCAGTATATATCATACAAAAGGTTATTAGAACTCAATACACATGCGCGCTCAATTGCACTGCTAAGATCCGAAGCCGAAAAATACAATCCGTATTTGTCCTACGGCAGTGAAGGTTATATTTACAACCCGAATAATATCAGAGAACAATTGGGTTATTTAAAAAATGAAATAAGGCAAACAATCTTGCTATTGAGAGAATCTAATTAAGTAAAATATTAATTTATCCTTTGATTTAATATAAAAATCCATATTACCCTTAGTTTATATCATAAGTAAATTGCAGGAAATTTCCCATTAAGTTTTCATTCCAAACCTGAACATCATTAGGCACATCAAGGACTGTAGGGGTGAAATTCCAAATATATTTTATTCCGGCTTTTACTAAAAATTCGGCCGTAGTTTGAGCAAATTGTGCAGGAACAGTCAGGATTGCTATATCAATATAATGCTGCCATACATAAACAGGCAATTCTTTTATGTCCAAAATTTTTTTGTTATTTATTTCTTTTCCGATTTTTTCGGGGTCGTTATCAAAAAGGCTGATTATATTTAATCCGTAATTTGAAAAATTCCCGTAATTAGCAAGTGCCATGCCCAAATTTCCTGCTCCGACTATGTATGCTCTTTTATTTTTTTCAAACCCCAAAGTCGTTTCAATTGATTTTTTTAATTCCTTAACGATATAGCCGACACGTGCTTTTCCGGAATTGTTGAGCAGATTAATGTCTTTACGCACCTGAGAATCATCGATTCTCAATAATGCCGCAATTTGACCGCTGGAAATATATGCTTCACCCTTATTGATGTAATCATTCAAAATACAATGATACAGCGTTAATCTGTTTATGACTTTATCTGAAATTTGTTTTTTCATAAACTTATTATACATGCTGAAAATTCAGGCAGAGTAGCATGATACGAAATTTGTCAAAAAAAGCCTTGACTTGTGTGTTAGCGGATAATTGCCATTCCGAATATATTTCGGAATGGCAATTGCAATACATTATAATAATTTTTCAATGTCTTGAGCAATAAGTTCTTTTGTTAAGTGATAACGTTGATTTAATTCGCTCATAGGCACTCTGTCATTGAATTCCTTAAATGCTCCGTAATTTAGAACTTTCATTTCGGAATTACCGTAAAATCTTGAGATTTTTTCGCCAAACCCGCCGTCTAATGTCCCGTTTTCAAGTGTAATTACAATATCATGGTTTGATTTTAGGCTATCCAAAAGTTCAGTGTCAACCCCTGAAATAAATCTCGGATTTATTAAAGTCGCATCAATATTTAATTTAGATTTTAATTCTTGTTTTACATGTCTGCCGAGTTCAAAGAAGTCGCCCAAGCCTATAATTGCCACTTTTGAACCGCTTTCAACTAATTTATATTTATTAAGAATAGAATAATCAGTTTTATCTTCTTCTCCCAAAACAATATAATTTGAATATGGAACTCTTATTGCGACAGGATGTTCATTTTGTTCAACTGACCAGTCAAGCATTCTGAGGTATTCCTCCTTACAAGTTGGTGCAAGGTAAACAATATTTGGAATATTGCAAATTAATGGAATATCAAAAAGTCCTAAGTGTGTGCAGTCTGCACTTGATATCCCGCCCCAATATACAAGAATCGTCGCAGGTGAATTATTTAGTGCCAAATCTTGTGACAATTGGTCGTAAGCACGCTGAATAAATGAGGTCATAACTCCAAAAATCGGTTTAGCCCCGTTCATTGCAAGACCTGATGCATATCCGGTTGCATGCTGCTCTGCAATCCCGACATCAGTATAATTTTTTCCTAATTTATTTCTGAATTCTTTATCCCACCAGAATACCCCGGGAGTTGCAGCATTTACTGCAATTACCGTCGGGTCTTCTTTTACTTTATTCAAAATATACTCTTTTGTGATTGTTTCATATCCTTCCGGAGTATTCCCGATTGAAGGTGAAAGATTTTGGCTGATAAGTCCGGGAATTGACCAATGTCCCCATTCTTTATTCTGTTCGGCTTTTTCAAAACCTTTACCTTTCAATGTATGAATGTGAACAACTACAGGGTGTGTTGAATTTTTAACATCTTGAAAAGCTTTTATTAATGACTCGATATCATTTCCTTCTTCGATATATATATAATCGAAACCGAAAGCTTTGAACCAGTTATTTGCGCAAGTGCCGTTTGATTCTCGCAGTTCTTTAAGGTTTTTGTATAAACCGCCTTGGTTTTCGGCAATGGACATTTCATTATCATTTACGATTGCAATAAAATTCGAATCCAAAACAGATGCATTATTAAATCCTTCAAATGCTTCTCCGCCAGATAATGACCCGTCACCAATCAACGCTATAACATTATATTTTTCTCCTTTTAAATCCCTTGCTTTTGCAACCCCTGTAGCAAGAGTAATTGAAGTTGAGGTATGTCCTATCATAAAATGGTCATGTTCGCTTTCATTTTGGTTTGAGTACCCTGAGATTTCGGGATGATTAAGAGGGTCTAAAAAGCCTTGTTTTCTGCCTGTGAGCATTTTATGCGGATAAACCTGATGCGATACATCAAAAATAAATTTATCTTTTGGTGAATCAAATACATAATGTAATGCAATTGTAGCCTCTACTATTCCCAAATCCGGTCCTAAATGACCGCCGACTTTATCAACTCTGTTTAATATCCCTTGTCTGATTTCACCTGCAAGGATTTTCATTTCATCTAAAGAAAGTTTTTTTACATCTTGCGGTGAATTAATATTTTCTAAAACGGTTGTTTGTAATAAGCTCATACGCCCTCCTAAATTTATATATGCACTATATTAGTATCTCTTGATATTTTTTTAAAGTCAAGAAAGTGTTTACATAAATTTATAAAGTGTAGAAATTACACTTTCTTTATATTTTAATAATTCTGTTACTAATAAAGGAGCTCATAACATGCGAATTAATGCAATTACCTCTGCTTATAGCGATTTTAAATCGGTTCTAATAATGTCTAAATCAAAAGAAAATATCAAAAGACCTTATTTATATAATGAAATTTTGGATATTACAAGGAAATTTAAAGTTCCTGCAACTTTTCATAATAATAAAATTGAAATGCCAAATCCTACATTGTCGGTTATTACAAAATTAAATGAGCTTGGTATTAAATTTCAAAAAATTATGTAATGCCCCTAAGCTTATGCTTGAGCTTTTTTCTTTCTCATTTGTTCAAATATATAAAGAATTATGCAAATCACAACGCAAATTACAGTTGCAATCATCCAAAATGAGATGGCGCCGTTCCAGCCGAATTTATCAACAAAGTAACCTGTGCCGCTGGCAGAAAGTGCTGCCCCGATATATCCGAAAATTCCGGTGAAACCGATTGATGCGGATGCAACACGTTTTGAACTGCTTTCAACCGCACAAAGTCCGCCGATTAGCATCTGAGGTCCTGCGGTAAAGACTCCAATCAGTGCTGCAAATACATAATCTAAAATTTCTAAGAAAACATTATTTGCAGGGTTTACAGCAAATGCGTACAAGCTTGCAACAAGTAAAATTAAAAATACAATATTAACCGGAGTTCTGTTGCCTTTACACAATTTATCGGAAATTACTCCCGCCATAATGGCGCCTGCTGACCCTACAAGAGCTAATGTACTGAGTTTTGCACTGGCAATAGGTAAAGTATTATGTTTTACTTCGACCAAATATTTTACAAGCCAGTCTTCTGTTCCAAATCTTATTATATAAACAAATGTATATGCAATCGCAAGCATCCAAATAATCGGATTGCAAAGTATATGTTTTTTGAAAATTTGCAGATATGAAACATTTGCTTGCTCATCAGCAACTTCTTCTTTAACAGGTTCATTATTATATTTTTCAATATCGGGTAACCCTAAGGATTGAGGTTTATCTCTTAATCTGTTGAATAACCATATACCTGTTATAATACAAATAATTGCAGGGACATAGAATGCGCCCATCCAACCGAGTTTACCGATAATTAAACCTGATAATGCTACGGATGAAAATACCCCGATTTGATGAGAAGTTGACCAAATTGACCATTTTGTTCCCCGCTCTGAGTTTGAAAACCAATATGAAAGGCTTTTTGCAACAGGCGGAAAGCCGCAAGATTGGAACCAACCGTTTGCCCCCCAGAAAAATGCCAACAACCACAACAATACCGTGGCAGAAGGTAAACCAAAGAAACTTACTTTTCCGGGAGTTATAAATAATGCACTTAATACAAAGCATATATTACAAATTGCAGATAAAATTAAAGCTGTCGGCAAAAAGGTACGTACATTTGATTTATCAGCAATTACACCATTTATAAACTTGCCGATGCCGTATGTAATGTACAGAGTTGAACCCAGAATACCTAATTGTGTATTTGAAAGTCCTAAATCCCTTGACATTACCGGTAAAGCAACAGCCATATTTTTACGGCACAAATGGAAAACCACATAAGCTATAAAGCTTGAATAAAAAATTCTCCATCTCCAATGTTTATACATGGATGCGACTTTTTCGCTATTCTGAATTGGTTCAGCTGCAGGTGGTTCTGCGAAAAACGCCCCGATTTTTTTTAACATTATTTTTTCTCCTTATTCCCTATACTACCCCATTTTAAGGGGGAGTCCGCAAAGCGGGAAGGGATTTTTTATTTATTATTTTTAACTATTTGCACATTTCTTGTTTCAGTCAATTCGGTTCTTGCATTTTTTAAAATTTCTCTTTTTTCTTCGTCGATGCTGTGACCGTTTGCAAGTCTGTCGACAAAACCTGTATTAAGTCTTGCTGCTTTGGATAATGCCCCCAGTTCTTCAAGTACCGGCTTAATTACTTCAAAATCGTAACCGAAAGTTTGTTTTGAATTGTATATGAGTAAGTCCCCTTCTTCAGAAGTCAGCGGTTTGCCGCCTAAATCAAAATACAATTTAAAGACGGATTTTAAATCCTGCAATTCTGATTGCAATGTAGTCACGGTATTTTGAATTCTTAAAAATCTTTCAAAAAGATACTCGACATTTTCAAGCTCTTTATTTGCCCAGTCGTTGCGTTGGAGATACAATTTTTTCAATTTCGGGTATGCTAAGGCAAGCCCCATTGTATCTCCCATAGCCCTATGATGATCTTTTAATTCAACCTTGAATTTATCTGTCAGAGCATTAAGCCCATGCGCATCCAAATCCGGATAAATTTCTTTAAACATTTGTTGAGTGTCAATTCTTTCATTTGGAATTTCTTTACCGGTAACTCTTTTTGAAGCTTCATTTATAAATGAATAATCAAAAATTGCATTGTGTGCTACCATCGGATAATCACCCATAAATTCCAGTATTTTTGGCATTGCTTCTTCTTCCGTAGGAGCATCGGCAACCATTTCAGGTGTAATTCCGTGAATTGCGATACTGGATTTTCTTATGTGCTGTTGCGGATTAATTAAAGTTTGAAACTGATCTTTAATTTTACCGTTTTCAAGTCTGACAGCGGCAAATTCAACCATTTTTTCTTTTGTGTAATCCAGTCCTGTTGTTTCAGTATCCAAAACTATCTCAATTATTTTTTTTCTAGCCATTTCTCTATCCTAACAATCCTACTTCAGATAATAGCACAAAAATTTTTTCTATGCTAAAATGCGTCATGTAATAAATTTATGGAGAGGAATTATGGCAGAAATTTTAGAATTAACGGATGAAATATTTGAACAGGAAGTTGAGCAATCAGATATCCCTACTGTTGTCGATTTTTGGGCTACTTGGTGCGGACCTTGCAGAAAATTAGGTCCTGTTCTTGAAGAAATTGCTAAAGATTATGAAGGGAAAGTAAAATTTGTAAAAGTTAATGTTGAACAAAGCAAAGAAACCGCAAAAAAATATTCAATCAGCGGTATACCTTGTCTTTTGGTTTTCAATAAAGGGCAAGCTGTTGAAAGAATGGTTGGTTTAATGCCGAAATCAACTATTATTAATAATATTGAAAAACATATTTAGTATTTTTTGTGTAAAAAATAATGCTGAGTACAATGTAAAATTTTGTAACAGCATTATTTTTTTTGTATTTTTTTACTAAAGTTTAATAATATTTTTGCCGATTAAAGATAATAGTAATTACTAATCAATAGGCAATTAATATGAGTAAATACACAAAAACAGTTGCAAACACTCCTGAATCAGAAAGAGCAAGTGTTTCAAAATCATTAAAAACCAATATTCATAAGCATACCGGTTTTGGGCATGTAAAGGATCCGAGCAAATCATTGTCTATAGACCCTGAAAAATCTGCAGGCTACAATTCGCAGGTTATAGCACTCGCGGCGCAATTAAAATATCAGGGAGAGTCGGATTACACTCCGACTGAAGCAAAGCCGCAAAAATTTGATGATTCTTTTTATCTTGATTATGCACAAAGAAAAATAAACATGCGTTATGATTCCTCTTATGACAAAGTTCTTACAGGAATTGACGTTGCTCCTGACCCAAAATATGCTCAATATTCTTATGATGAAATTATTGCAATGGCAAATAGCGGGGTAAATATCCCAAAGAGTGTTCTTGCTTGGGCAAAAGGTCAACAAGAAGCAGATGTGGTTGATTATGTAGTAGTTTCCGAAAATGCAGAATATAATGACGAAAATTCTCAGGATAAAAATTCCGGAGAATCTGAAATTAATAAAATTCGTGCGGAAGTAAAAGATTATGCAATTAAATCAAAAAAAGCACAAGAAGATATTGTAAAAAATAAAGAAAAGACAAATGAATATGCAAATCAGGCTGCAAATATCAGCAGAAAACAGAAAAATAAATTCAAAAATAATTCCATAGATAAAACAGAAGAAATGACTAATGAGTGGAAAAAACTCGATAAAAAGAAAAAAGAAGGCTCTATAACATCTCAAGAGTATAAAAAATACATGCAGTTATCCGAAAAACTTTCAGATAACAGTGACATTATAAAAGAAATGCAAAAAGACTCACTTCAGCTCGATAATTTTTTGGAATCAATTGACAACCTGCATGATGAAACAATAGAAGGGTTGAGTACGGCTAATAAGACTATAAATGCAGCTGATAACTTGTCTGATTTAGATGACGGTTTAAATATATTTTATAGAGTTCATGCATATAGAATGGCGGCATCAAGCAGCGCTGCACTGGAAGATAATTTGAGCGGGATTAATGATATTCAATTAGCTCTTGTTGCAGATAAAATTGCACATGACCTCCAGAATATAGGAGATGAAGTAAAAAATGAAATAAACAGTAATTCAACTCAGGAAACAATAGATTTTGCTGATGAGTACATCCATAAAGCAAAACATGTTGAAAACGTTTTGGGCATTGAATCCTATGATGATGGTATAGCAGAAAATCAGAAAGAAGATACAAACGATAACGATGTTAATGAAACAAAAGAAAAAGATGATGTTCAGGATAAAACATTAGCACCCGAAGAAGATAATAAAATCTCAACTGCCGAAGAAACAGATGTAAAAATGAGAAAATCCTCCGAAATGTTAATAGATGCAAGTAACATGCCGGAAGATAATACCGTTTCGGAAGAAAATATACAAGTTAAAAACAATCAATCCGACACAACCGTTCAAAACACCCAACAGAAAGAAATTACTTCGGAAACGATTGCACAAACTTCTGAGCGGCAAACGGAAGAAATTACTTCGGAAACGGTTGCACAAACTCCTGAACAGCAAACGGAAGAAATTAATCCGGCAATTGCTGCGCAGGTTCCAAATGCTCAAACCTCAGAAACCAATCCAAATGCCATTGCGAATACAGCTAATAGCAGGTTGAATGAAACAGAAGCAAATTCAATAACAAAAAATGCAGATGAGAATAATCCGAACATTATCTCAGATACAAGGATGACAAGTTTTGATGAAGAATCTGAAAATGAACCCCAAACTTCGCAAGTAAATAATAAAGAATATTCAGAAGAAATTTCTGCTGCTTCGGAACAAAATCAAACGGTGTATGATAGTGATGATTTTAGAGATTATGCTATACAAAATCTTGCAATGGGAAAAAATCCGCAAGAAATAATTGAATCATATTCAAATTCTCCGGAATTTAAAGTCACGAGGACGAAATCTGCCCAAACTAAAAATGAAAAAGGTGAACAAGCGGATAATACAAATCAGACCGAAAATAATAAACAAAATGATGTAATCTCAGACGTGCAGGCCGGTTTGAAATCAGAATATGGAGATAATACCGATTTTGTCAAGCTTGTTGTTGCAAATAATATCATGAATTTAATCGGACTTGGACCGTCAGGCTTTATTTTTGGGTTAATAAAGTGGGCTGCAATAGTCGGTTTGTCTGTTCTTGATTTATACTCCAAAAAAGGCATTGTTGACGAAAGCGCAGATGTTGCCAATGTCAGTGTAAAAGAATCGGGAGATGCGGCAAAGGCGCTAAATGCAAAATCGAATCAAATTAAAGCTGAACACGAAAAAAATCTTGCAGAATCTAAAGCTTATGCGGAACAAATGAAGGAATTAAATGACCAATCAATAGATTACCAGTCTGAAAAGTTCCAAGAACAAATGAAGCTTGTAGAAGACGGCAAAATGGCTCAGGAACAGGTTGAAGAATTTGAAGACCCGAATGCAGGTTCAAAAAATGCAATACGTCAAAAAGTTGCCGGTATAGAAGACAAAGATGGAAAGCTTCTTGAAACAATAAAAGAACCTGCTGCAAAGACAGATAAAATACATAAAGAATCATCAAAATCCGTTGACGGTTTTAGTGATTTGAATGATAAACTTACTGACCGTAATAATAATAATGACAAAGTAGGTGATGTGATTATTACGGAAGCAATAGTTGCACAAGGAATTATAACAGCATTAATTGCAACACTTCTTGCCAGTGGTCCATGGTGTTGGGCACTTGCTGCTGCGTGGGCAGTTGCATTGGTACAAAATGCAGCTTTTGCTGCAACAGGGGTAGCGGCAAAAGCTGCAAGTAATAATGTTGAAAATAAAATTGATAAAAATAAACAACAAATAAATGATAATCAAAAGTCATTGAATGCTGATAATAAAAAAATGAAAGATGTGCAAAAAGTCATAAACAAAGCAAAATTAGATAAAATGAATTTACTTCCTCCCGAACAGGAAGCTCATATTGAAAAAGACAAAGTTCAAGGTCAAAAAAATAATTCCGAGGCTAATGGAGTTGAGTCCGAAATAAACAACAATAACTCAAATAATAACGAACTTACCGGTAATAATGCATCAAATTCTTATGTAAGAAAAGAAAACGATACAAAATCCGGTTTTAATCAATCATCATTAAATTCGGAATTAAGCGGAAATAATCCTAATGACGTCCAAATGGCAAATGAATATGCAAAAGTATATACAAATCGCGTAAATGAAGCTGATGAAAAATCCCGTTCGGCAGCTGCAATTGCAAATACCGATGCATCATCCAAGTTTGATACAACCGATAAAGCAGATGTAAAATTGGCAAGATTTAATAAAGAAGGGGCAATTGATTCCAAAAAACGCACCCAAAGAG
Source organism: uncultured bacterium (assembly GCA_902766975.1). Classification (GTDB taxonomy): domain Bacteria; phylum Cyanobacteriota; class Vampirovibrionia; order Gastranaerophilales; family Gastranaerophilaceae; genus Zag111. The sequence continues at coordinate 21,053 of CACXFH010000086.1, forward strand.
TCAATGCCGCATCGTCTGCACAAAATCACAGAAACAGAAGATAATTCCGAATTATATATTTTATACACCAAGCGAATGATTTTTACTTGAAAATTTTTCGGATGGTTATAAAATATATATATCAACAAGAATAAAATAGGAATTATTTATATATGGCTAAAATTGAATATTTAGAGGCGGTAAGAGAATTTTTCACTTCTTCAAAGTTTATTAAATTCTTTTATTTGATATGTTTTACTTTTGTAATTACCGCAATAATATCTTCTCAAAACTTCTTTTTTCAAAATATAATTGAAAACGGAAAAAGTAAAAAAGAAATTATTGCACAAAAAACCATAACAGTTGAAGATGTTGAAAGAACAAAAGCGCATAAAAGAGATGCCGTAAAAAAAGTTGAGCCAAAGCTTGTTCCCGCAGAAGATGAGTTCATTAAATCAAATCTGAAAACACTTCAAAATGCTATATTTCAGATTAGAACCAAGGATATCAGCGAAAAAGAAAAAATCAATAAAATAAATATTTTATTAGATTTGACAGATAATCCAAAACAGGATTTTATAGTGAATTTTCTTTTAAACGTTGACGATGAAAGCTTGCGGGAAGCATTTGACAAAGCTTCTATATCATTAAATAATATCCTTCAAAAAGGGATTTCTGAAACTGATTACAGTAAAGACAATGTTAATAAAATAATACACAACAATTTGGTCAGCAATGTTTCAAAGCGGCAAGTTGCCGTTATTTGCTCAATATTAGAACAAGTCATAGTTCCAAACCTTGTCGTTGATGATACTGCAACGGAACTTGCAAAATTAAATGCTCAACAATCAGTAAAACCATATATGGTAACTTTTGAAAAAGATGAACAAATTGTTGATAAAGGTGAACCTATTACAAGGTTAAAAAGGGATGCCCTTAGAGAAGCCGGCTATAATGTTTATGAATTGAATTGGCAAGGGGTATTATCAGTTTATATCTTAGTACTGTTGGTAAGTGCAATTTATCTTGCGTATCTGAAATTCTTTGAAAAAAAATATAATGAGCCGCGTTATTTATCTCTTTCTGCGGTTTTGGCAATAATTGCATGCGCAACCGGTGTACTGCTTCCGACAGGGTTTTCACCGTATGTTATTCCTATACCTGCAGTTGTTATAATTGCTTCCATATTTTTAAACCCGAGAATTGCGTTTTTATTGTCAACTTTAATTTTATCGGTAATGACTATAGGCATTCAGTATAAGGCGCAATTTATAGTCGTGTTTATTCTGTTATCATTGATTTCGATGATAACAACCTCAAGAATCAAATATACAAGAAGATTTGATTTAATTAAACTCGGTTTCCATCTGGGAGTTGCGGGTGTACTTATAATGCTGAGTTTGTATTTGATTGACAAATGTTTGATAGATGTTGATAATTATTTGATTATTAAAGATTGTACATTCATATTTTTGAATACTCTGATGAGTTCTATTTTTGCGTTGGGCTTGTCTCCGTTGTTCGAAAGTACATTTCATATTGTTACTCCATACGGACTGGCAGAACTTGGCGACCACAATCAGGCTTTATTAAAGCGTTTGCAAATGGAAGCTCCGGGGACATATCATCACAGTCTGATGGTTTCGACTTTGTGTGAGGCTGCCGCAGAAGCTGTCGGTGCAAATCCGATTTTGGCAAGAGTCGGAGCTTTTTACCATGATATAGGTAAGCTCAAGCGCCCGTTATTCTTTGTTGAAAATCAATCATATTTCAGTATTGAAAATCCTCATAACAATTTGACTCCAAGATTGAGTAAGATGGTTATCACAGCTCACCCGAAAGACGGTGTTGAAATTGCAAAAGAATACGGGTTGCCAAGTGTTATAAATGATTTTATTTTACAACATCATGGGGAAGGGATTGCAAAATATTTTTATAATCAAGCAGTTGCTGAAGAAGGAAGTGAAAACGTAAAAGAAGAACAATTCCGCTATACAGGTCCAAAACCGAATTCTAAAGAAACGGCAATCCTTATGATTGCTGATGCTGTTGAATCTGCGGTTCGGGCTATGAAAGGCGCAACATCAGAAGAAATAGAAAATATTATAAACAAAATAATTACGGAAAGACTTGATGACGGACAGTTAGAAGACAGTCCTCTTACTCTTAAAGATATTAAAATTATAGCAACAACTTTTAGCCGAGTATTAAGAGGAATGCAGCATGACAGAATTAAATACCAAGAAGATATTGCAAAAGAATTTAAGAAAAATAAACTTGAAATTCCTGCAAAAGCTCTTGATACAGATTTAGAAAACAAAATTAAAGCTTTGGAAGCATCCAAAACTATTGCTCCAACAGATAAAAACCTTGATATATAAACAATAAATTAAGCCGACAGAGTTACAGGGGATTAAGTTTTCCGTATTTTAAAATATTTTTATGCTGATTTCCCTAAAGTAAAATATTACGTCACATTTGTAACGAATTGTAAAAGCGAATTTAAATCACCTCTAACTCAGTTATAATCTGCTATATGATATGATGTGGTAGAGCGGGGCAATCCTTTTAGCTAAATTGTTTTTATAAATTTACAGGGGAAAACAAAAACTCACCTCTCACCCACAAAGTTTTCAGGTGGGAGAGGGAGTAGCCGTTAACGAGGGCGTACGACCGAGTGAAACGGATACGGGTGAGGGAACAGAATTGTAAGTTGGGTTTTCAACCCAACAATATATTGTGTTGTGGTAGAAACCCCAACTTACTACGTTGTAGTATATATTCCCTCCCCAATGGGGGAGGCAAGGAGGGGAACAGTTCAGTTAAGTATGATGTGCAAAGCGATGAGCGTGCCTATCATTAACCTCACCCCACTCCTCTCCAAATTTCAGGAGAGGGAGATGTTGTAAATATCTAAGTTGGGGTTTACTCTCCATAATAATTAATTGTGGGTCTGCTTTTGCCCGACATAATGCTTAAACATTTTCTCTCCCAAGGGTTTTGGCGAATTTGCCAAAACCCTTTATTTATGCAATGTTTAACGTATGCTTTGAGTAAGGCTTGACAGTTAAAGTCAATAATAATCAAACTTTTCGTCTTGTAAAAATCTATTGTAAATTTATATTACAAAAAATAATAAAATTATTGTATTTTTTACGCTAAATTTCTTGACTATTAATATTTATGTAATACGATTAGAGAACATGCAAAATGTAAAGTAAGGCGAACTATGCCTAAAACTTGAAAGTTTGATTACATAAGGTTTTCAACGACTTTACGAACCCATGAAAATTGCATTATTTGCTTAATAGAGTGAATTAAAAATCGTGAAAAGCGAATAGCCCTTTACAGGTTTTTCGATTACAAAATATTTAGAATCAATGATAACGACTATTCACTATTCACAATTCACATTTCACATAAATAGCAGAGGGTTAACAGCCATAAGTTAGAAAAATTTTTTAGTAGTACGTACACCATTTATTTTTATGAGGTGATTTAATGTCTGAGACAAAATACGAAAAAAGGGTAACGCCAATGGGTATCCCGCATACTCGTTTGGACGATTTAC
>CACXFH010000087.1 GCA_902766975.1 uncultured bacterium
ATAGAAGTAAGTAGTGTGAATAATAATTGTGTGTCGGAGGAAAATAATGACAATTAGTGTGAACAGCAAGAAAAAACAAGTTAAAAAAACATTTGATGAATTGTTAAACGATTTAATGGGAAGCAATTCGGAAAAGGTTCGTTACAATGCAGCTCGTATTTTAGGAGAAATGGGCGATTCAAAAGCAGTTGAGCCTTTAATTGATGTTTTGAAACATGACAAAAACGGTTCTGTAAGATTATATGCTGCAAGAGCGTTGGGTGAATTGGGTGATTCAAAAGCAACAACTCACTTAATTGAATCTTTGCGAGAAGACAGAAACGTTGATGTTAGAGTTCGCGCAGCAAGAGCTTTAGGACGTTTAGGCGGTGCAATTGTTGTTGAGCCGTTGGTTGAAGCTCTTAATGATGAAAACCCTCAGGTTTGTATCACTGCAACAGATGCTTTGATTGAAATTGGTGATGTAGCAACAGATGCTTTAATGGAATCATTGGATCATGAAAAAGTGAATGTAAGATGTGATGCAACAAGAGCATTAGGCGAAATTGGCAACAAGAAAGCTGTTGATAAAGTTATCAACATGTTGTATGACGAATGGGTAAATGTAAGAATTTACGCTGTAACTTCATTAGGTAAATTGAATGACCAAAAAGCGGTTCCTGCGTTGATTGACGTAATGAAAAACCGCAATGAAAATGAATTGGTAAGAGCCGGTGCTGCAGCTGCTTTAGGTGTATTACGTGATACAAGAGCTTTGATGCCTTTAAGAGAATTAATTATGGAAGCTGAAGAATTGGGCGAATTGGAAGATACTGCATTAAAATCATTTAAAAAGATTATGGCAGCAAATTGGCAATCAATTCCGGGTGCTGCTCCTGCTAAAAAACCTGCAGTCACAACTTTCTAATCAAAAGAATAAATTTAATTTAAAAAAGATGTCGCAATTTGCGGCATCTTTTTTAAATGGTATAAAAAATTATCTGATTTTTTCTATGGCTTGTAATAAAAAATCCTGCGCAAGACTATTTTTGTAAATAACTTCTTTTGCTTGCTCTATCGAATACCATTGCGCATAATCAACTTCGGGGTTTAATTTAAAATCTTCATTTTGCGTTTGAACAATAAAATTACATATCAAAGAATTTGTTTTTTCAAAATAGTTACTCGCATTGTATCTAAAAGATAACAAGTCCAGATTCACTTCTTCTTTGAGTTCACGTTTAAGTGTTTGTTCAAGACATTCGCCTTTCGTGACATATCCCGCAACAAGGATATTCAACCCTCTGCCGTATTGTTGTATGAGCAAAATCTTTGAGTAATCTTTATTAAAAACTACCATACTTACAGATGTATTAAATTGCGGAAATCTGAATTCATTGCAATCCGGACAAAATGGAACCATACCTTCACTTACTCCGCAATTAAAATTTTCTTTTAAAATTAATTTTGTACCGCATTCAATACAATATTTCATATCATAAATTTCACTATAGTATAAACTATATTGCTCCTATTCCACGCAAAATACCTATCATACCTTCTGCGGCAATATCATTTGTCACTTTGCCTTCCTGATTAAAGTAATAAAAATTCATAACACAAACAGATATTTTTTTTCCTGTCGGTTTAATACCCATAAATTCACCGTCGTGTGTACCGGTCAAATTCCAACGAACAGCAGCTTTATTTTCATCTGCAACCATATCCTGAATATGCCATTGCACATCGGAAAAACCGCTCCTCATCCAATGAACAACAGATAAATATCCACTGCCGCCATATAAGGGTTCAGAACTTGCGGGAGTGAAAAACGGTGCATCCGAGGCGACAAGTTCTTGTGCTAATTCATCATCGGCAGTATTTATCATTGTTTCAAATTTTTTCATTAATTCTTTATTACGTTTAATCATATTATTTTCCTTCATTTTTTACGGCTAAGTTATAATGTAAAATATCTTCCGACACTTCATTTTTTGCCCATGAAGTTTGAATTTCGCAAATTGAATTTTCTTCTTTTGTAATTATATGAGCATAAGTATCAGGTGTTTGGGTTTTATATGTTGTACAAACCAATACATCATCAAGGAAGGATTCTCTGTTAAATTTAATATTCAATCCTTTTAGTGTGTGGGATTTTTTAAATTCATCTGATGATGCGGCTTCTGCGATATTTATATAGCTTTTGTTATTTACGTGTTTATTAAAATCCAAATCAGATAAGTTATTTTTATGATTTATCTCATTTATTTTTTCCGTAATTTCTCCGAGTGTAAATTTAGAGTGTTCACCCAATACAAATTCGGGACAAATTTCAAAATGTTCGGTTATAATATCTGTTTTAACAGGTCGTTTTGTTTCTTTATCAAGAATGAACCAACATCCGTTACCTTGTGCAAAAACTTCTCCCTTGTAATAGAGTTTAAAATCCGTATAAATTTTTAATTTTGTAATTTCGGAAATCCAGATTTCGGTTGAAATTTCTTCTGACCAAAACGGTGTTTTAGATAAAAATTCTATATTAAATTCCGAAACTATCCAATAAAGGTTTTTGGGGAATAAGTCATAAGCAGCCATTTGACGGGTTGCGCAATATCGTGCAAATGCGTCTTGCAAGTACATAATTGCCGAAATCGGTCTTAATCTGTATTCATTCAAATCCATATTATCTAAAATTACATTGTAACTGTGTGAATATTTACTCATAAATCTCTTCCTTTTAAAGTAATTATAGCATTAATAAAATTGATAAAGAACTAAAAAAGTGAATAGACAGAAGTGAATATACCGTTACGTTTTAAGTTCCTCCCTATGGGTACCAATGTCCAAATAAAAAATTTATCTGACATTGTTGCGACATTAATACTTCCTCCCCGATGGGGGAGGTTAGGAGGGGTACAATAATTTGTTGGGATAAGCCAACATACGAATTAAAATGCACGCTACTTGCTAATTTCAGATGCCGCATCATGGTGTGGCATGACGGTATTGTCTTATCACAAATATTATTGCGGTGCAAAAAATGGCACCCACAAGCTCTCCCGATGTTGTATAAACTCACAAGTGCGTTTACAACATCTCCCTTTCCTGATTTCAGGAGAGGGGTGGGGTTAAAGATGGGGAGGTGATTAAAAATGATATAATTACCTTTTCGGAATCATGCTATAATGAAAATGCGCAAAAAATAAGGTAAAATATTATGTTTGAACGAAAAATTAAAACTGATTATTTAAAACTATCAAAAATAGTTTACGGCGGGGAATTTTATTTGGAACTAAAAAATTACTGCCTGAAGGAAATTAATTTAGATAATTTAAAGATAAAAAAATGCATTGACAGTTTGCTTAGTAAAAATGGGAATGAAGATTTTTATGCATATAAAAATGAAGAAAGCGGATTTGTCGGAAATGTTTTTGAAAATACTCAAACAGGTGAACTTGTTATCGCATACAGAGGAACCGAAAGAATAGGATTAGGGGAAAACGTATCTGATATTAGTGCAATGATGAAGGATGTTGCAACCGATATGAATTTAATAACCTGTAATTTTGATATGCAATTTGAATATGCGTGGGAATTTTATAAAGCGGTAAAAAGACAAAATCCGAAAAGAAAAATCGTTATTGTCGGACAGTCATTAGGTGGAGCTTTGGCACAAATTATTGCAGCAAAGGAGTTTACAATAAATCGTAAAAAAATTGAAACATATACCTTCAATGCTCCAGGATGTGCTCATCTTTTAGATACTTATGATTGTAATACAAGATTTGGGTATTCATTTATAACAAATTATTCTGTCATGAATGACTGGTGCGGAATGTTTGGATTACATATCGGACAAAAATATCTGATTTTACCTCTGGAAATTCCTCCGAGTATGACAGATGAAACCACTGAAATTTTGAATAATATTCTATTAAAAACTCATGAAGGAATTTTTGATTATTCAGAAGATACAATGGGAAAAGTTATAAGAAAGCCTAAAAACTTTAATCAGCAAGAAGGGCTTTCTTTGTGGTATTTCGATAAAAATAATCCGCTGAAAAATTACAGTACAATGTCAGAATTTATGAATACAAATTTTCAGCAGCTTAGTACTCCGCAGGATTTTATAAATAATCCTTTGTTTAAACAAACAGAAAAATTTTTTAAAGATAATATTCCGCAAGAAGTGCAAAATTCAGATGTTGCAATTGCAATAAAGAATGCCACCGATAATTTTATCCAAACTCAAAGTGAAAATTTAAGTAATTGGCTGAATAATAATAGTTTATCAGTTATTACAAGAACATTAGATGCTGTCATATCCGAACTCTCACAAGAAAGTTTGAACAAAGCTAAGGCAATTTTAACAAAATTTTTATAGTATCATAGTTATGCAGGGTTAAAACATGAAAAAAAGCATTTTTATAATATTGGTATTATTTGCCGTCGCATTCGGTTTAAGATTTTTATATATAGACAATGCGCTTTGGTATGACGAAGCTTGTTCATGGGCAACATCAACCGATGGTGCAGGGATAATGCATAATCTTTTACATGTTGACCTGCAGCACACACCGTTATATTTTATACTGCTGAAAATGTGGATGAAGATGTTCGGGCAAAGTGAAGTTGCTATGCGAACCCTATCACTTATTTTCGGAGCTTTAACAGTTCCGTTTTCATATATTGTGGGGCTAAAAATTTCAAAAAATGCTTTCTTTTCTGCAATGATTTGTGCTGTCAGCCCTTTATTAGTGCTATTTTCAGCAGAAGTGAGAATGTATTCTCTTGTTGTATTTCTGGTTTTGCTATCAATTTATTTCTTAATAGATTTTGAACAAAAAGGTGATAAAAAATCTCTTATAAAACTTGTCGGAACAAATATTTTAATTCCATACACATTTGTGGGCGGAATTTTATTCAATTTGTCATTATTAATTTGTTATTCAGTATATTTATTTAAAAATAAAAAAGAAAAATTTAGACAATATTTAAGTTTTGAAATTATAGAATTTATATTTTTAATTCCTTATTTTATTTTAATCTCATATTATGCAAAAATGCGCAGTGTGTTTGTTATTAGCCATGAAGGAGTATTAAAATTTGCTCATATCATTGATGCAATCAGAAATTTCTTCGGTGCAACAATTGAACAAAATGTATATTGGGTAAATGACGGAAATTATCATATAAATTTTTGGTTCACATTACTTGTTATAATTCCTTGTATTTATTTTATTATCGGGTTTATTAAATCATTAAACAGCGATGACAAATTTATTCGCACATTGAGTGCAATTTTACTGTCTAACTTTATTTTTGCCGTAATTTTTGCAATACTCAAGGTAAATGTTTTTACATCAAGATATATTTTATATCTTTTCCCGCCTGTTATAATGCTTTGTGTATTAGGACTAAGCCAAAAATATAACCCTAAGAAACTTAAAATCGGTTTGATTATGTTTATGATTGCTTGCGTAGTTTTTAATATACAAAATGCCGGCACATTAAAAAAGAATAAAGAACTTGCACTGAAAAGCCCCGCAATTGAATGTGATGAAATCGGTTTAACATCGGAAGATGTAATAATTTTACCTTTTGGGGCTGATGCTCCGTATTATTTCAGAAGTCTTACAAGACCCAGAGTTTTTAATTCGGATTTCCACAAAATTGCAAGAAATCCCTACGGGATTTACTATGATAAACAAGACCAAAAAACTATGACGGGTAAAGACAAGTATAAATTGATTTTAGACAAAATCAATAAAGATGAAGTATTCTCAAAATCTTACTTTGATTATTTTAAAGCAAATGTATCAGATGCCGTATCAAAAGGAAGATATGTAATTCTTGCAATGTACGGAAACGATAACAACGCTGTTGTAGATATCGAAACACTCAGAACACAAACTAAAGAAATAAATGAAAATAATATACTTGATTCATTATTTAAAAAATATATGTGCGACACAATTGCAATGCTTAATATGGATTTTAAATTTGTAAAATCATTCCAAAAAGATAATTTTACATACTATGTTTTTCAAAAAGTTACGGATTAATATTATAAAATAAAACAAAACAAAAAGCCTTGCATTATGCAAGGCTTTTTAAATTTGGAATAATAATTAACTATACTTCTTTGAAAATCAAAGTCGTATTGTGTCCCCCAAATCCGAATGAATTTGATAAGGCTGCATGAACTTTCTTTTCCCTCATTTTGTGAGGTACATAATCCAGATTTGCAACATGTTCATCCTGATTATCAAGATTTATTGTCGGAGGAACTTTGCCTTCAGTAATGACTTTAGCGCAAACCAAAGCTTCAATGGCACCTGTTGCCCCAAGCATGTGACCATGCATACTTTTTGTTGAAGAAACAAGTAAATTCGGATTTTTTTCTTTATCACCGAAAATTTGCTCAATTGCTTTTGATTCCGCCATATCGCCTAAGCCCGTACTTGTTCCGTGCGGATTAATATATTGAATATCTTCAGGTTTTAAACCTGCATCTTGCAAAGCAAATTCCATTGATTTTAATGCACCTTTGCCTTCAGGATCCGGAGCAACAATATCATAAGCATCTGCAGTTTGTCCGTAACCGACGATTTCAGCATACATTTTTGCTCCGCGAGCTTTTGCATGTTCATATTCTTCCAAAATAAGAACAGCTGCACCTTCTCCCATAATAAAACCGTCTCTGTCTTTATCATAAGGACGGGAAGCTCTTTCAGGTTCGTCATTTCTTTTTGATAATGCTCTGCATGCTGTGAATGCGCCGATACCTAATGTTGTAATGGTAGCTTCACATCCGCCTGCTACAACTGCATCAGCATCTCCATATTGAATTGAACGGAATGCATCACCAACAGAATGTGTCCCTGTTGCACAAGCCGAACAAACAACTTTATTCAATCCTTTATATCCATGCTTTATGGAAATTCTGCCTGAACCGATATCAACAATAAGCATAGGAACCGTAAAAGGTGAAGCTTTTGTAGGTCCTTTTTCTATCATTGCAAGGTGGTTTGTTTCAAATGTTTTGAACCCGCCTGCTGCGGAACTTACAATTACACCTATTCTGTATGGGTCATATCCTGCATCATCAAGTCCTGCGTCTGCAATAGCTTCATCTGCTGCAACCATTGCAAACTGAGTATATCTGTCCATTCTTTTTGCTTCTTTAGGATCAAGATAATCTTCAGGGTTAAAATCTTTATCTTTAATTTCTGCGGAAATTTTTACGGTTTGTTTGTCTGTATTTACTCTTTCTGTCAAAGAAACACCGCTTTTACCTTCCAGCATTGATTTCCAAAAATTATCAACACCTATCCCGCATGGGGTAACGGCTCCTAAGCCCGTTATAACTACTCTTCTTTTTTCCATGGTTTTTCCCTTTATTATGTTGAGCAAGTATGCCCAACCTACATATTATTTTCTTAGTGCTTTAGTGACCTAATATTCTTAAGTATCTTATAAATAACACGGGAGCGAAACGCAGCCGTCCCACTCCCGTATTTATAAAATTCAATCTAAAAAACTCATTATTAGTGAGACAATTTGCTGTCAATATATGCAACAGCATCTTGAACTGTCTGAATTTTTTCTGCGTCTTCATCAGGGATTTCGCATTTGAATTCTTCTTCTAAAGCCATAACTAATTCAACTGTGTCTAACGAATCAGCACCCAAATCATCTGTAAAACGTGCTTCAGGTGTAACTAATTTTTCGTCTACACTTAATTGATCTACTACAACTTTTTTAACTGTGTCTAAT
>CACXFH010000088.1 GCA_902766975.1 uncultured bacterium
TCGGAATTCATTCGGAATTCAATTATTTGCATTATTTTACACTTATTGAATAGATACTATTTTGTATTAAAAATCCATCTGCATAAAATCATCTTCTTTTTTGTAATTGTGTTTTGCTTTTGAATTTCTGATTTTGTCATTCTTCTTTTTTGTGCGTTTAGACACTTTTTTATAGGCATTATCAACAGAAATTTTAGTAATCGGTTCTCCGTTTTTTCTGTCATAAAATACCAACCAAAAATCTCTGTTTAAATTATCTACCGCAAAAGAAACATCAGCAATGAGCCTGTCTCCCGGTTTTACTTGTCTGAACATTAATTTTGTATTTCCAAAAATTGAAGGACTAAACTTTACTCCATAATCATTTTCAAGCGCCATATCAAAACCGGACAGAGTTTTGTCTGACATATTTGAAATTAACAAAGATAATGTCATTGTATTTGCGTTTCCAAACGGATCTTTTTCATGCTTTACATTATTTATATTAATATTTATACCTTTATATATAATTTCTTCTTTTTTTAAGGCTTCTTCTTTGTACACCGGCAAATCAACAGATGTATTTATTTTAACTTTTATCTGATCCCCCGGAGCAATGAGAACTTCCCCGCCCTTACGTATAAGTGCAGCTCCAAGACCTATGGCTCCGCCAATTGCAGCACCACCTGCCAAAGTATAACCTTGGGACGCAATAGCTGCTTCCAACCCCAGCCACTGCAACGCCAGCAAGCCCCCAACAGCACCTCCTGCCGCTGTATATCCGACATCCTGAGCAACAATCTTTGCTGTTTCGGCAACAGGATGAAGTTTTGTACTCATCTTACCTTCAATCGGAATTTCACGTCCGTCTGGGGTGACAAGATAATCAAATGATAAATTCAGCGCCGCAGTCCTGCCCATACGTTTCGTACCTGTAATCTTATCCAATCTGCCATGTGCTTTTGTACCTTTGGGAATAATTATTCCTTTATCTCCGTAAACATCTGTTGTCACTTCGGCAAAAAATTCATCTCCCTCCATTGATGTTGTTGAATCCAAAACCTGAGAAACAGTCATGTTAATAATATCCCTGCGGTCAAGGGTTTCAATTTTTCCGGTAAACATTTTATTATAATCATCCTGATATGTACCGGTTTCGACAACTGACCCTTTTAAGGGTTCCTGCGCCATAACCGGATTTAAACTCAACAAAGATAATATTAATAAAGCTCCGAAAAATCTTTTCATACTGCGATTATACTCTATTTATTACCTTAGGGCAAATGCTGTTTCTGTGAATTATCTTCAACAACTTCCTGCGCCAACTGTTCAATAAAACTGCTTATCTGAGCAGGCTCAAAACAATTGCATGTATTCCATATTAAAGTTGTAGGCGGTTCGGATAATAACGGACTGGGATAATCATTGTGACATTTCCCTTTTAGCATATTTGCAGAGCCGTCAACCTGTGAGCGGAACTTGGCACAACAACTGCATATTTTTAAAGTCAAACCGTAATCATTCATTTTTGATTTTAACTGTTGCAATGCATAAATCATACCCAAATGAGAATCTGTTGTATATTTCTTGTTTTTGTAAATAAATCTTATTTTCGCAAGTCCTGATTCGGTTGAAATGAATTCTAATTTACAAGGTCTTTCGCCATGCTTTGTTAACACAGCAACATCAACCGTCAATTTGTCAGCATCTCTATCTGAACCTGACCAAACTTTTTTAAGCAACCATCTTACAGGCGGGAAATTCCTTATTATATGACATATTGAGTATATCGGGTGAAACATCAGCAGGCATATCTCTTTTTTAGTCATTTTTGTATTTACAAGACTGAGCAAAAATGCAAAAACTAAAATTCCTGCACTTATAAAAATTATGTTGGTATCAACAATAAATTTATGAGTTAACCCAAACCAGATTATTAAAGCATAAGATAATGTAATCAGCCAAAAATTAGGATTCAACAGAGAAAAAATATGTTCTATAAATGCAAAATTTAACGTCAAAAGATTTTTATAATTATCTTTTAATATAAGAAATTTTTTAGTCAAACGCGGTTTTTTAAATATCATGTCCTGTCCGTAAACATAAGACTGAATATTCGGGTTGTATACGCATTTATAACCGGATTTTGAGAGTTCGATACTATATTCCAATTCGGAATTTATATCTTTAAAATTTATTCCGCCGAGTTTTTCAACAACTTCCTTTCTGACAATGAATAGTCCTGAGTCAACAGTAGTAGCTAATCCGCATAAAGTTCTCCCCTGCTTAAAGAAATTTGCAATATATTTTTTGTAAACTGCTTTAATTTTATCGACTATATCAAGATTTTCTCTGCTTATATTAACCTCGCCCGTTACGGCATCATTTTTATTTACCGATACATTAACAAGAGTAAGAAAATTTGATTCAACGCGTCTGACAGCATCTATAAATACATAAGCATCAATATCTTCATCATTTTTTATATTATCTATGAGCATGGATATTGCTTGAGTTTTTCCTAAAGTACCAACATCCTGTATATTTAAAACATGAACAAATCTGTCGTTTTCAAACATTTTTTCGGAACCGTCATTACAATTATCCAAAATCGCATAAACTTTAAAATTACCCAAGGGATAATCCTGCATTTTTAATTCATTTATCAATTCTTCCAATGCAGCCTTGTTGTTGTGAGAATATATGACAACCGCAAGAGTATTTTTTACGGAATCATAAGCTGAATATTTTTTTTCAAGAATTATGCGTTTGTCCTTTAAATTTCTGCAAGCAAGGATAAACATGTACAAAGTATAAATCAATAAATATATGTATAGAATAAAGAATATATATTTCATAATAATCCTCTACAACATAATATTTTACAAAAAAAACAATTATTTTTCAAATTCGTGCCTTATTTATTCGGCAAACTTTATAAAATCACACTGTCAACAAGCGGTTTTGCAATATTGAGGGCATCTTCGGCCACATTTTGATTAGACCAAAAATCCGTACGCTCAATATATTTTTTTACAATCTTTCTTGCATAGGAACCTATAGCTACAGCGTTATAATTTATACCGCACATACGTGCGAGTTCTGTAGTTTTTGAATTTGTGCCGCCTGAAAGCATTAAATATACAGGCAATTTTGCGTTTTGCACAATTTCTGCCGTCGCAACAGCTTGCAAAGTTGTTTTATAATCATCATCTCCGCCGCTCATTGGGAAACCATCCGCCTGAATTATTGTTGAATAAGGCTCTCTGCATTTTATCATTTTTTCTATACGTTCAATCAAAGCTTCATCACCAAGTTTCCCTCGGCTTACACAAATGCTCAGCATCCCGTCAAAAATCTCGTTTATATATTTCCATTTCGAAAATATCTCGTCCTCATCTTGTCCGATAACATGAAACTCAATACAATCTATACCTTTTTTAATAAGTTGCGGCAAAACTTCACTGAGATTTTTTTCTTCGGAAATGTATGATATAGCCATTCTGGGGCAAACTTTCCAACATCTGCCGCACCCGATGCATTTTGTTTTTTTTACTTTTGCATAGTGAATTGCACCCTGAGGGCAAACAGATTCGCACGAACCGCAATTTATACATTTATCGTAATCAATGACTGCTTTATTGCAATGCGGATCCCCTGATATCCCGACACTGACGCATATATATGCATCATAAATTCCTGCACCATGTAAAGTTTCCAAAACCGCATCTACAATTTCTTCGTTTGCTGATAAGTCGAAAAATCTGCACCCCGCAAGGGCATACAAATAAACCAATCTGCGAACAGTTTCTACATCCTCATTCCCTGCTCCGCAAACAAGTTTAAAACAATGTTTTTCTTCAAGAATATCTTTTAACACGGCTATCTCACCATATAATTGTATATAATTTCAGAAGCTTTAACAATAAATTCCTTGCCTGAAAAAGCATTGTGCGGACGATTTGCAAAAATTACAACAATATATCTTTTGCCGGTTGGAGTAACCACAATTCCCGCATCTCCAAGCATTTTACCTATATCGCCGGTTTTGTGATAAAAAGTAGAACCCTTGCCTAACCCTGCTTGAATCAATCTGTCATTATGAACGTGGCTCATATAAGAATAAATTTTATTTCTTGATGCATCGGTGAGAAAACTTTCATTAAGATCAATATTATACAGCATTTGAGCCATTTCTTTGGCTGTAGAGTGATTTGTTCCTTTTAAATCAGGCAGCCATGTGTGTACTTCTGTATTTTTCAGTCCCCAATCCCTTATAGACTGGTTTACAGTATGCATCCCGCCGATTCTTGACATTAGCATATTTGTTGCGGAATTATCCGATTCGGTTATCATAATTTCAGCTAATTCATCAACTGTATGTAGAGAATTTGCTGCCTTAAACTGCAAACTGCCTGAACCTTCAGTCCTGTAATATTCTGTTAACGGAATTCTGTCATCCAGTGATATAGAACCGTTTTCAATTGATTTAAATAAATCAATCAAAACCGGAATTTTTACAATACTTGCAACCGAAAAAATTTGTGAAGCATTTATATCAACGTAATTTTGAGTTTCATAATCCCATACATAAATTGCAGGATGAATCATCGGATATTGCTCCATTAATTTAAGCAAATCTCCTTGTAATGAAGGCATATTAACACCTTCCTGAATTTGTATCATCTGAGCATCTTTAGATTCTGCCTGCTGAGAAAATTTTCTCTGCCCCAAAAACCAGTTATTTGAAAGATAATCAGTAGTTGGAAATGCGACTTTATATAAATCGGGCGAAATAGATTTATACGGAGTCGGGACAAAAACGGATTTTGTAATTTTGCTGAATGAATAAGGCATAAATATCATCAAAATTCCGCATAAAATGGCGCTTGATAACAAAAATCTCCACGGATTTTTCTTTCTTTTTTTGTGATTTAAGACATTTTTCTTTGCGGAAGGATAACGATATATTTTGCCTGTATGTATTTCTTCATTTCTGATTGCATCAGAGGCATAAGCATTTGTATAACTTGAATAACTGTAATCCCTTGCTAACTTCGGCATTAAAATCCACCCCTTTTATTGTTCCCGTTACTATTGTAGCTTTTGACAACATCAGGTGCAAATTTATTACACATTATTTACATTACGGGTTTAGGCAAAGAAAAAAGGCACTGAAAAATATTCAGCACCCAAGAAGATTGATTATGATGGATGATTCGATTTAATTTTTTTCCCCTAAATTTTTTCCCTGTTTTCTGAGTCCTTATTTCCCAAAAATTGACTCATTATTTCATTTGCGTAATTTGTTTTGTATTTTTCCCAAAATCTTTTGATTTAATATCCCTTACATTTATATAAACAATTTTTGAGATTAAAAATTGCCTGATATTTTTCTTTTGTTAAGAAATATTAAATTAAAATGCGTCGAATGAGTCATTGAGCGGGTTTTTGAATTTTGTAATATTTGACTGGAACAATAATTTTATTGTATCAACAGGCCCGTTTCTGTGTTTTGCAATAATAACTTCCGATAAACCTTTTGAATTCGCTTTAATTGTTTCTTCTTCCTCTGATTCTTCGGCTTTTGCATAATAATCGGCACGATAAATGAACATTACAATATCGGCATCCTGTTCAATAGAACCGGATTCTCTTAAATCTGACAACATCGGGCGCTTATCATTTCTGCTTTCAACCTGACGGGATAACTGAGATAAAGCAATTACCGGAACATCAAGTTCTTTTGCAAGAATTTTCAATCCTCTTGAAATAGCCGAAATCTGCTGTAATCTATCTTCCTTACCCGAACTTTCCATAAGTTGAAGATAATCAATTACAACAAGTCCCAAATCCTTTTCCTGAGATTTCAGACGGCGTAATTTTGTACGAACATCAGTCAGCGTACACCCGCCTGAATCATCAATATAAATCTTTGCCTGAGAAAAATCATCCATTGCCATAGTTAACTTCTCCCAGTCTTTTTGTTGCATTTGCCCTGTTTTAATTCTTTGAGAATCAACTTCGGCATGCGAACACAACATTCTTTGAACAAGCTGACCCGCTGACATTTCAAGAGAAAATATACAAACAGGAACTTTTTCATTAATTGCAACATTTTGTGCAATATTCAGAGCCAACGCAGTTTTTCCCATTGCAGGTCGAGCTGCGAGAATTATTAAATCCGACTTATTTAAACCGTTCAAGGTCATATCAAGCTTATCAAACCCTGTGCGAACTCCTGAGAGTTCATCTTTATGGTTGTAGCGATATTCAATTTTGTCATAAGCAGTCAAAACCAAATCTTTGACAGGAATTAAATCAGAAGTAGTTTTATTTGAACTGATGTCATAAATAAGTTTTTCAGCCTGCTCAATTGAAGCATCACTGGGTTCAAGGTCATAACCTTTACTTACGATTTCAGCACCGGCACTGATTAATGCACGTTTTATGGCTTTTTCTTTAATAATTTTGGCATAATACGCAACGTTTGTTGTTGTAATCGTATTTTCAGCCAAATCGTTGATATAAGCACGTCCCCCGACAGCGTCAAGTTTTCCGTTATAGCTTAGCACATCAGAAACAGAAACAATGTCAATGTTATCATTATTATTAAAAAGCTCAATCATTGCTTCATAAATATATCTGTGGGCGGGCTTATAAAAACATCCCGCATCCAGTGAATCCGAAACCTTTGCAAGACTTGACGGATTGACTAAAACTGCACCCAAAATCGCTTCTTCTGCTTCAATATTTTGCGGAATTAAATTTTCATCTGTTTCTTTTTTATTTGATTTTACTACCGGCATGATTTTACCTCATTTGTTTAAACATGATAGTACATAAATTTTTTGGTACAAAAACTAAAATAAAAATCGTTACAAAGCTTATTTGTTTATTGGCAAGTTTAATCAGAAATTTTTGATTATATAAGTGTGTATGAAAAATTGATAATAATCACTATAATTGAAAAATATAAAATTCATGATATCCTTATAAAAGCAGAGGACACAATAAAATCAAATTATTTAATTTTATTGCAATGACATAACAGGATTTTCAAGAGAAATGTAAGTCGGAAGTTCAATCCGGCATAAATAATAAGGAGTAAAAAATGAGAGTTGCAGTTTTATCTGATATTCACGCGAATGTACAAGCTATGGAAGCTGTCATGACAGACGTAATTGAACAGGGGTGTGAGCATGTATTTTGTTTGGGCGATTTGGCACTTGCCGGACCTCAGCCTAAAGAAGTTATGGATTATGTCATGGAACAGGACACTTGGACTGTTATTCAAGGTAATACGGATAAAATGATTGCGAATTTCGGACCGGAAGTAGTTGATTTTCTTGATGCTCAGTATCCTGTTATGGCAAATGCAATTGAAAGTGACGTAGAAATACTTGATGATAAATACAGAGCATATTTAGACAATCTTCCGCCACAATTGAGTCAGGATATTGAAGGCTGCAGTGTATTGTTTGTACATGGTTCACCAAGGGCGAATAATGAAGATATTTTACCCGGTATGCCGCTCGAAAACATAGAAGAAATGATTGAAGGTACAACAGAAAAACTCATTTTATGCGGTCATACCCATATTCCATGCGGTTATCAGACCAATTCGGGTCAAACAGTTGTCAATGTCGGTTCTGTCGGACGTCCGATGACTGAAGAACCAAAAGCATGTTATTGTGTAATTGATTTTAATGACGGTTCATTTGAAATCAGACACAGGTTTGTTCCTTATGATAATCATCTTGCGGCAAGACTTATGTCAAAAAGGGATTTTGTAGGAGCTGACAGACTCTCAGATTTGCTTTTAACACCGGGACAAAGACATATTTAAAATATAGCTTACTGTTGGGCAAGTATGCCCAACTTACGAATTATTTAATTCTGAGGGAATGAAATGACAGAAAAAGAGGAATAATGTTTTTATCGGCATAGTAATGCTAACCTACATTTTAATTTCCAATTTTGATGTTTTTTCTTCTCAAAACGACTGCTCTTTAGTATTAGAATTGAGGACGGAAATTCTTTGTGTTAATATACTTATATGAAAATTTTAGTTGTTGATGATGTTCCCGGTTGGTTAAGATTTCATCGTAATAATCTTGAATATTTAAATATGGAAAATTTGCAAATTGATACTGCTCTCAATGCCGCCGAAGCATTATCGAAAGCAGAAACAGAAATTGATGAACCTTATGATGTTATTTTTACCGATATGCAAATGGAAAGTAATTATTTGCCAAAACTTGCAGGAGAATGGCTTATTGAACAAATTCAAATGTTCAGAGAATATAAAAATACAAAGATTGTTATAATCTCTGCATCCACTTCAATTGAATTAATTGCTAAAAAATATGGTGTAAAATATTTGTCTAAATTCAAAGCAAGAAATTCTGATGCCGAAGTCTACAGGCAATTTTTATAATCTCCAAAATTCAAATTTCCGCCCAAACCGTTTTGACATACATCAATAGAGTATGCTCCGCATTCGATGGCTTTGAGGGTATTTGCAAGCGCAAATCCTTTACCGTTGTGCGAATGAAAACTGATTTTTTCAAAGCCTGCATTTTTTAATTTTTCAAAAAATACAGGAATATCTTGCGGCTCAACAACGCTGTAGCTGTCAGCAATATATAAACTTTCCAAAATATCTTTTTTATCCCATTTTTTTAAAATATTATATTTGGAGTCCGAAACATTAGGGATTTCCATAAGTTGTAAAAATACATTATATCCCCGAAATTTTAGTTCTTCACATATTTCAAGACTTTGGGGTATTTTGTCAGGATGACATGCAATACGCAAAAAATCGACTAAATCATTTTCGGCAGACTCAAAATCGTTAATGTCAATCCTTTTGTAGTCTGCCATGATGCCTATTTTTAGATTGTTTTTTATTTTGATAAATTTTTCAAGCAGCAATTTATCACAAAAGAAAAATCTCCCTTTACCCTTCTTATCAATATTGTTTCTGTATCCGATTTCACAGTAGTCAATTTTATTGCGTTCAAGTTTTTTTACTAAATTAAAAATAAATTCGTCATCAAAATCCCAATTAGTTTGATGACCGCCATCTCTGATTGTGCAATCTAAAATCTTTACCATAAGTGTATTGTAGCATGAAGTGCCGCTGTTCAAAAGCAGATTGTATGAGTAACTTAAACAAATAGTTTGCCTATTTCAATCATGTTATTTGTAAATTGTGCAACCAAAGTATATTCAGATGTTCAGTTGTATAAATAAATTCCACTCATCAACCAAATCTTTGTATAAATTCCAAAAATTTTCTTTACTATGATAGAACCTGCGAATTATATTATCATGCGGAATATCGTGCCCGCCATTTAATACCCATGGCTATTTTATGCTACAATTAGCTTGCAGCACTTTGATAAATGATTTATAACAAGAGTAGGACAGTTCCACACTACCCTTATACGCACATCAACTTTTCTGCATGAAGGTGTAA
>CACXFH010000089.1 GCA_902766975.1 uncultured bacterium
ACTGCATAGTGGGTATCTAGGGATGCCCACTCCCTACTCTCATTATAAATCATTTTTTCTATTTTTCAAGTGTAATTTTGTATTTTTTGTAACAAAAAGGCAATTTTTAACATTAAAAATACTTTATATGTATGTAGGTAAAAGAGAAATGATTCAACGTATTAAAGCAGAAGTAATAAATAATCCTTTATTTTCTTATAAGGTATAAGTAAAGTTAGATTAATCAAATTAAAAATTTGTGTCGGGCAGAAGTTCGACCTATTTTCTGATATAAATTCAAGGGGATATAGAGTGTTTCTTCCAATTTATATCGGATATAAAATATACAGCCACCTTGGTAATTTATTTTTTTCTTTATAGATTTAAAATAAATTGTAAAAAGGAGTTTATATATGAATACAACTATCAGAAAATCTCAAACAGCTGTAATGAAAAGTTTTGATAATCTGTTTATAGAAATGAGCGCAAAATGCTGTAACCAAAAATGCAATCACTGTTATATTGATTTTCCGCAGTTTAAAAAGGTAGAGGATTTTATAAATATTGAATTTATAGAGCAGTCATTAAATGAGTTGAAAAATACTAATATCAAATGCATATATTTAACGGGAGCAGAACCGATGACTCATCCTGATTTTAATGCAATATTGAGATTATGCCTAAAAAAAACGAATGTATGTATTTGCACAAACGGTTCATTTATAAATGAAAAAAAAGCAAGATTTTTAAAAAAAGTCGAGGATGAGTCATCTAATCAAATAATTTTCAGAATTAGTCTGGATCATTATGATGAAATAAAAAATGATGATGTCAGATACAGAGGAGCATACAGGCAGGCAGTTTTTGCAATTAAACATTTACTAAAATATAATTTTCTTCCGATTATCACTGTAACAAACTATTATAAAGAAGATGTAAATAAACTGTGTAAAGGCATTTTGGAAATATTTTCAGACAACAGTTTACAAATATCCGTTCAGCCGTGGCATGATTGTAATTCAAAGCTCGATAATGAAATTACAAAATGGGCAAGATTAGACTGTGAATACGGCAGAACCCTCACTTCCAAAGGAGTTTATACCTGTCCGTTTTTGGCAAATGATTACAGAGGACGCTGCGGAAGTTCATTTAAAGATTTTTCGACTTCTGTTCCTTTGGAAACAAACTATTGCATGACATGCACCAATTGTAATCACGAAATGTTTGGCATAAATTTTCAATAATCTGAAAAAATTATTGCATTTGAGAGTATAATTTCAATTTAAAATTGATAAGTAAAATCTGTTTATTCTTTTTATACGGCACAATTTCGACAGATTGTATATCAAGAAAATGATCATGCTTATACAATTCTTTCAAAAAATTATCATAATTAGTATATGTTGAAATCATTTCCATGTTTAAACGTGCAGCTTTATATTTCCCGCCGGCTCCTTTCACAAATGCATCATCCTGCGGATCATACTCATATTTTATTGAGCGAACTTTAATTTGATTTGCTCTTATCAGCTCAAGTATTTCCGTAAATTCACCTGCTATAACTGCTTCAGTATTCAGACCTGTTGCTGCAGGTTTATAAAAAGGTTTACTTTTTGCGGCATTTTCTGCGGTTCTTCTTGCTTCATCCGCAGCCTCTTTCTTAAATTGCTCCAATTTGGTTTGTAATTCCTTTAATTGTTGCTCTTTTGTTGTAATGTTAGTCTTATATTCCAAAATTTGCTGAATATTTGCGGTTAATTTCGAGCCGATAAAAATTGATAATATAATAGCCGCAAATGCTATGGCTAAAGGAATGGCAAATTGTTTTAGTTTTTCATTATTCATAAGTTTATTAAATCCTTTTAATTATTTAAACGAGTTAACGTTTTTGATTAGGTTGATTATTGTTTTGGTTGTTATTTTTATTCTGTTCGTCTTGATTGCCGGAATTATTATCCTGCCCTGAATTTCTCAATGCATTCATAAATGATGATAATTGACCTTCATCCATATTTGTTATTTCAAATACATAAGGAGAATTATAAGCACTTGGACTGCTTTCTATAACATCCTCCAGTGAAGATGTTTTTAAATCCAATTTGCTTAATCTCAAATTTGAATCCACAAGAGAATCTTTCATATTTTGGAAAAATACATATACATCTTCAACAGTATTTGCATATCCTTGAATATCAATATATCCGTTATCACCTGTCATAAAATAACTGAGATATAAATTTTTCGGAACAGAATCTCCTAATGCCGAATATGCTATAATTTTTGTTCTGTTATATTTTAGTACATTTTCTATTTCACGATAGGGGTCAAAATTAGGACCTTCCTTGTTTTGATATTTTTTTAATTCTGCTGTAGTATTAGTAATTTCGTTATCTAATTCTTCTATCTGATTTACATACTTACCCATACCGGCAGATGTAATACCCCAACCGATAGTTATAGGTAACACCAAAGCTGCAAACAAAATTATACTAATCAGCATTGCTTTAGGACGTGTTAAGATAATTGTTTTATCAGCACTTATTGGAATTTCTATAATATCATTTCTGGCATAACCTTCTATGCATTGTAAAAAATTGATGCTTAAAGGGAAAATAGAAGGTTCCGGAAACATCCCAAGCATGTGCAAAGATACTTCAGGCTGCAATTCGGGAATTAAAGCTCTTGTTATATCAGATAACGGCTTTTTGCGATATTTATTATCCTCAATTACAGTAATTCTGCCTGCAGATTGCAATCTTTTTGACAATTCTCTTGCTGAAACTAAATCCGTTTCTGATATAATAACCAAAGAATCTGACGGAGAACTCATCAATGCAATTTGAGCCGCATTTTCAATTGCAGAGTATATTTCATTATCTTCAAAGGATTTTACCGGCAGAGGTTCTTCATAAAAATCCGAAATTTGCTTCCCCTGAAAACCAAAAAGTTGAAAACCGCTGTTGTTGACAATCATCAAACTCCAATTAGAAGTATCATTATTCATTTCGGCTTCAGCATAACCGCAACTGATTAAGCCTTTTAAATCAGAAGTCAGAGAACAGGTGATTTCAATAAGATTTGCACCCATTTCTTTGAACACATTTCTAATAGTATCAAGTACTTCAGATTGTATCGCAGTATAAAAAATGCTCTTTGTATCTGATTCCAGTGATACCGGAGCATCAAACCAATAAGGAACAGGATCTGTTCTTTTAAATATATATGTTTGGTCTAATTCGCTGAATACAATATTTTTAATTGCTTCTTCATCACTTGTTAAAGGTATATTATCTTTGTACCCGAACCAAATTGTAGGTAAACTTATATGAATGTTGCATTTTGATGGAATAAGGTTGCATTCCGTGAATAATCTTTCAAGTTTTGCGCTAAACATATCATAATCAGAAATTTCTCTTATTGCCTCATTATACTCAATTGAGGCATGAGCGTATGATTTTAAAAGATGTGTATGAGGGTCAACAACTCCCATTTCAATACGATTTGATGGCGAAACGGCAATATATACTTCCGTTGCACTTCCCAAAATATTATCCAAAAAACTTGCCATATATAACCTGTATTTTTCTTTACTATAATCCTATTTTTATTATACAATATATTTTATAAATAAGAAAATCTTAACATAAATTTACACCCATGAAAGGACATTACTTTAAGCACATGCCAAATATTATTGATAAAATAAATACTTTAAAAAAAGCGAAGAATGCTATAATTCTGGCACATTGTTATCAGCCTGTAGAAATTGATGAGGTAGCGGATTATGTCGGGGATTCTTTATATTTGAGTCAAGTAGCATCAAGAACGGATGCGGATATAATTGTATTTGCCGGAGTCTATTTTATGGCGCAGACGGCTAAATTGCTTTCTCCCGATAAAAAAGTTTTATTACCTCAAATTGAGGCAGGTTGTCGTATGGCAGATATGTTAAGCTATAGGCAATTGAAAGAATTTTTGGCTCAGCACCCGTCTTTGCCTACCGTATGTTATGTAAATTCAACAGCTGAAGTTAAGGCAGAATGTGATATTTGTTGTACAAGTTCAAATGCGGAAAAAATCGTTAAGAGTCTGGGAAAAAGTAAAGTTTTGTTTGTTCCTGATACTTATTTGGGTAAATGGGTTGAAAAGCAGTTAGGAAATGTTGAAGTAATTACATACCCCGGATTTTGTCCGACACATTTGCAAATACGCCCGCAAGATATTGAAAATGCAAGAAAAAAATATCCTAATGCCCTTGTGCTTGCGCATCCCGAGTGCCACATGTCGGTATCCTCAATAGCTGATTTTGTTGGTGCGACATCGGGTATTATGAATTTTGTCGCAAAAAGTAAAAATAAAGAATTTATTATTGCAACCGAACAAGGAGTTGTGGACAGATTAAAAAGAGATTATCCTAATAAAACAATAATCCCTATAAAAAATAATATAATTTGTCCAAACATGAAAATGACATCTCCGGAGGATATTTTGCATGTTTTGGAAACGGAAGAAAATGAAATTATTGTTGACGAAGAAATCGCAAAACGTGCAGTGAACTGTTTGAACAGAATGCTTGAGGTGTCAAAATAATGGATAAAAATTTTGATATAATTTACGGCAAAAATTCTGTTTTGGAAGCCTTAAATGCCGGTAACAGAGAAATAAACAAAATTATTATTTCAAAAAATATTCATACAGATGTAAAGATAGCAAAAATCAAAGAGCTGGCACAAAGTAAAGGAATTATTTTTCAGTTTGCAGGAAAGGAAAAATTTCAACCTTACGAAGAATTTAATCATCAGGGAATAATTGCCCATATTTCCCCGATAAAATATATGGAGCTTGAAGAATTTCTTGAGCAAAACAAAAATAAAAGCACATTTTCATCTGTTGTAATTTTAGACGGAGTAGAAGATTCTCACAACCTTGGAGCAATAATAAGAACATGTGTTTGTGCAGGAGTTGATGGCATTATAATCCCATCTCGCAGAAATGTTTTGGTCAATTCTACAGTTGAAAAAATCAGCGCAGGAGCAATAAATTTTATTCCGATTATAAAAGTCAATAGCCTTATTAACGCCGTTCAGCGTCTAAAAGAAAACGACTGGTGGATAATTGCAACCGATGCATGTGCAAAAGATAATTATTATGATGTTAATTATAACGATATGAATTTTGCAATTATAATGGGGGCAGAACACGCAGGAGTGTCTAAATCATTATTGAAAGCTTCGGATTACACGGTAAAAATTCCGATGCAAAATAATTTTAATTCTCTTAACGTGTCAAATGCCTTAAGCGCCGTGATTTTTGAAACTTTAAGACAAAGATTAAAGAAATAAAATTCATTTCGTGCTATTATGTATTTATGTAAGAGGATAAAATGAGTAAAGAATTTGACAGTTTTGGGATAATTCCCGATGAAATTTCAGATGAGAGTGTAGATTTTCATAAACTTCAGCTTGAAAGTGAAGATGAAGAACAAGATGGGGAAGACGTATTAAAATCCGTCGAAGCCCCAAAAGTTCAGGAAAGTTTGGGGTCGGTTAATGCAGACGACAGTGTAAAAATATATTTAAGACAAATCGGTAAAATTCCGCTTTTATCCACTGAAGAAGAACTTGATTTGGCAAGAAAAATTCAGGAAAACAATGACCGTTTCGCAAAAGATTTGCTTGTTAATGCAAATTTAAGACTTGTAGTGAGTATTGCTAAAAAATATATCGGCAGAGGTCTGTCATTTTTAGATTTAATTCAGGAAGGCAATGTCGGTTTAATTAAAGCTGCAGGGCGATTTGATTATCGTAAAGGATATAAATTTTCAACATACGCAACATGGTGGATTCAGCAATCCATAACACGAGCAATTGCTGATAAGGCAAGAATTATAAGACTTCCTATCCACATGATTGATTCAATAAGCAAAATCAGAAAAGCAACACTTGATTTGACTTCAGAACTTGGCAGAACTCCGACAAAACAAGAGATTGCATACAGAATGGGCTTATCTGTTCAAAAATTGACATCTATTATAAAATCAGCCCAGTCAACAATAAGTATGGATACCCCCGCAACAGGGGATGAGGAATCTTCTAAAATTGCTGATTTTATTGTGGATAATTCAACAATTACTCCTGACAGCAAGGTTTCGCAAGATAACTTGTTGGAAGACATCAGAACAATTTTAAATCAATTAAGTCAAAAAGAGCGCGATGTATTAATATTGCGTTATGGATTGGATAATGACGGAACCAAAAAGACACTTGATGAAATCGGGACTCAGTACAATGTATCAAGAGAACGAATTCGTCAGATTGAAACCAGAGCGATTTCAAAATTAAAAAAGCTTTGCAAAAACGAAAAACTTCGTGACGGGCTGGTGAATTATTTTGCTACATAATTATATGGATAAAATAATATGCGAATTAATAGGATTACAAATTCCGAATATCCAAATTTTGGGGCTTTAATATATAAACCAAAGTCCTATGAGTATTTAGCAACACTAGGGCAAAAGGCATTAGCAGATATTGTAACAGTTGAGAAGGAATTAGCTGATACAAAATTTTATAATCTTGAAATAAGAGAGACTCCGGTAATTTGCAAACATGACGGAGACAAAATATATCCGCCTTTTAATATTGATAAAGCGGGTGTATGTCTGATAGTTAGAGGAAGATGCGGGGCTCAAACGGTTTCATCAAGAATAAGATTTGACAAAAAAAGCGATATGATTGCGGCGCATAAAGACATAACAGAAAGCAAAACTCAAATATTGAGAACAGGTAAAATTGTAAAATATTTGGATAATTACGCACAAAAAACAAATAAAACATAAAAGAATTTTCATTTTAACCTTATTTTTCGGTTATTACAAAGATATAGCCTAATAAAAAAGCGCATCCTAAAGATGCGCTTTTTAAATCTCTGATGTAATTTAATTACATCATACCCGGCATTCCGCCCATACCTGCAGGCATTGCAGGTGCGGCAGATTTTTCTTCAGGTAATTCTACAACTGCTGCTTCTGTTGTTAATAGCATAGAAGCAACGGATGCAGCGTTGGTCAATGCTGAACGTGTAACCTTTGCAGGGTCAACAATACCTGCTTGGAACATGTCAACATATTTGCTGTTTAATGCATCATAGCCGTATGCACCGTCTTTTTCCAATACACAATCTACAACAACATCGGCTTTAGCGCCCGCATTGCGTGCAATTGCTCTCAAAGGTACATCAAGCGCTGCAGTCAAAATCTTATATCCGACTTTTTCATCATCAGATTCAAATTCGATTGATTCAAGATTTTTAGCAAGTTCTTGCTGAATTCTTAATAGTGCAACACCGCCACCGGGGACTATGCCTTCTTCATTTGCAGCTCTTGTTGCATTTAGGGCATCTTCAATTCTTAATTTTCTTTCTTTCAATTCAACTTCACTTGCCGCCCCAACTTCTATCAAAGCAACTCCGCCTGATAATTTTGCAGCTCTTTCTTGAAGTTTTTCTTTATCGTATTCAGAATCTGAAGCTTCAATTTGTTTTTTGATAATTCTGATTCTGTCGGCAACTGCATCTTTTGTTTCTTCGCCGACAACGATTGTTGTTTCATCTTTTGTTACGGTAACTCTTTTTGCTTTCCCAAGCATTTGAGTTGTAACATTTTCTAATTTTATACCGAGTTCATCAGTGAACATTTGACCGCCTGTCAATACAGCAATATCTTCAAGCATAGCCTTCCTTCTGTCCCCAAAACCCGGAGCTTTAACAGCAACTGCTCTTAAAACTTTTCTCATAGTATTTACAACCAAAGTTGCCAAAGCTTCGCCTTCAACATCTTCTGCAATTAACAATAACGATTTGCCATCTCTTGCAACCTGTTCTAAAAGCGGAACCAAATCGGCAATTAAATTGATTTTTTTGTTGCAGCAGAATACATAAGCATCTTCTAATACTGCTTCCATTCTTTCGGGATCAGTTACAAAGTATGGTGAAATGTAACCTTTATCAAACTGCATACCTTCAACAACTTTTAAATTTGTTCCGAAAGATTTTGATTCTTCAACGGTAATAACACCGTCGTGACCGACTTTTTCCATTGCCTCAGCGATAAGTTCACCGATTTCTTTATTATTCCCTGCAGAAATCGCCGCAACTTGAGCAATTTCTTCTTTTGTATTTACAGGTCTTGACATAGCTTTGATTTTAGCGGTTGAATCTTCTACTGCTCTGTCAATACCTCTTTTCATAGACATCGGGTTTGCACCGGCCGTTAAGTTTCTCAAACCTTCTTTAACAATTGCTTGAGCTAAAACAGAAGCTGTTGTAGTACCGTCACCTGCAACGTCATTTGTTTTAGATGATACTTCTTTTAATAATTGAGCCCCTGAATTTTCCAAAGCATCAGCAAGTTCGATTTCTTTTGCGATAGTAACACCGTCATTAACAATTTGAGGTGCTCCGAATTTTTTGGTCAAAATGACATTTCTTCCTTTTGGTCCTAATGTGACTTTAACTGCATCTGCTACTGCATCAATACCTCTGAGAAGCGATTTTCTTGCTTCCTCATCAAAAACTATTTTTTTAGCCATTTTTATATTTCTCCTTTTACATTTAGTAAATAAGTCAATATGTGATTAAGTGAACAAGTGAAAAGTACTTTTCGAATTATTTATAATTTACCATTATACGATATTTGAAATAATTAATAGCAGTAATGAACTTAATCACTTATTCACATTTCACTTTATGTTAAATTTATTCAATAATTGCCAACGCATCTGATACAGATAAAATTTTGTATTCCACTCCGTCAACTTTAACATCTGTTCCTGCATATTTTGCATATAAAATTTTATCCCCGACTTTTACGTCCATAGGTTGTCTTTCACCTTTTTCGTTAGGCTTTCCTAAACCAACAGCAACAACTTCCCCCTTTTGAGGTTTTTCTTTTGCGCTGTCCGGAATAAAAATACCGCCGGAAGTTTGTTCTGTATCTTCAATAACTTTAATAACAATTCTGTCTCCTAGTGGTTTAATCATAATTTACTCTCCTTTTCTGATAAAACATCCTACATATTATTTATATAACGATATATTGATTTTTTAGACAAAATTAAGGAAAAATTAATTATTCGTTGTATAATTATTACATGGATAAAAAGTTATTCGTAATCTCAGGTTGTTCGGGTGTCGGTAAAGGCACTGTTATTAATGAATTTATGAAACGCAATTCCAACGATTTTATTTTGTCGGTATCTTGCACTACAAGAAATCCGAGACCTAATGAAATTGACGGGGTAAATTACTTTTTTATATCAAAAGAAGAATTCGAAAAAAATATCAAAGAGGACAAATTCCTTGAACATGCAAATTTTGCAGGGAATTATTACGGTACAAAGAAAAAATATGTCCGGCAAAAAATGGATGAAGGATATAATGTGCTGTTGGAAATAGATACTCAAGGTGCGCTTCAGGTTAAAGAAAAAATGCCTGAGTCTGTTTTAATATTTATTGCTCCTCCAAGTATCGAAGAACTGGAGCAACGACTGAGAGGGCGTCACACAGAAGATGAAGAAACTATCCAAAAACGCCTTGCACAAGTGAAAACAGAACTTGAACGCTCTCAAAAATATGATTACACCATAATAAACGATAATATATTACGTGCGGTGAAAGAAATTGAAGATATTGTAAAAGACAAGTAAATCATTATTATTATTTATAATAATACTTCCGTAAAATTATAATCCGGCTATTGAAAAAAAATTTTTTTTAAAGTATTAATATTGATGTAAAATGTACAGCAAGTGGCACTTACCCCTCAGATGTATTGTTCTTGCACATTTATTCGGTTCAGACTATTTACGGGATGGAGATTTCCAATGTATATTTACTCAATACAGTATAGTACTGCTCAAAATAAGACAAACCCAAATTTCGGCAAATTAATAAAAGACAAATCTGCTTTAAGAATAATTCAAAAAATGTCAAAAGATGATGTTACAGAATTAAATAAAATAGAAAAAAGATTGTCAAAATCAAAATCGTGGGATTTGGAAATCTCTGATAGCGGGATTAATGACGCTTTCAAGTTTAAATTTATACATAAAAAAAATCAACATGGCTCCATAGATGACGCTATATATCCGTATAATATACAAGATAATAAATTACAAATTTATTCAATAATACACGGAAAAGAACAAGGGATGGATTCAGTCAGCATTATTGAAACTTTGGTGTTTAAGTCTGCAAAGATAGCAAATAAATTGTTTTCAAAGTATCACAAATATGTTGAAGAAGGTACAAAGAAACATTGGTTTCTTACTCCTATTGAGAATTTAAGAAACAGAGAGCTTCAATTACAAATGCTTGAAAAAGGTTATCATAATCAAAAAAGTAGTTTTGTAAACACAGAATACAAAACAAAAAATACCATTGGAAATTTATAATAATCAAAAAGATAATGAAAAATATGCAATAATGTACAATTTAAATTGAACTTAATTATGCATTAATTTTTGCTAAATCTTCTTTAGATATTATTGAATTCAAATCAAGTAAATAACCGGGGTAAAATTTTTTCATAAAATCAAGTATTTCTTCGTTTGAGAACTCTGCTTTCAAACATCTGTTAACGATTTCATATTTTTTTGCCGAATAATCTCCATAAACTTTTTTATAAATCGGAATTTTTATTTCATCCATAAGGGCTTTTTCCGTGTCATCCCAAACCTGAGAATTTCGATATATCTTTATTGCAAGATTACACAAATTATAATTTAATTCTTCTTTACCGTTTTTAATCAAAGATGAACTTTTAAATAAATTTTTCATTTCCGTATAACTTATATCATTATCTTCTTTGAGTGTTCTGTATACAAAATTTTTGTAATGCTCCAATTCTCTGTTTTCTTTTATTGTTAAATCATCCAACCATGGAATACGTATGGCATCATAACAATTGTATAAAATATCCGCAGATATAAATGTATCCGGAGCATAATTTTGTATAACACGCCCGTACGGTCTAAGCCAGAGATTTCTATCAAGCGGAACATCGTCATCGTCGTATTTTTTTGAAACAAAATCAACAGAATCTATATTATCATAAAACAATTCGCTTTCTCTAAGAGAACTTTTGTTTTGTTTAAACATTTGCTCACTTTGCAATACTACGGGTTTACCTTTTACCAGAGTTTGTTTTTCATAATTTACCGGAGTATATTCTTTGTTATACGTATCTTCATAAAACTCTTTTTCGGCTGTTTGTTTGCTGCTATTCACCCCATAATTATTACTTCCGAACGATGTTTTTGAAAAATTAAATTTATTGGTATAAGTGTTTTGTATTCTAAAAATTTTCAATATGTTATTCCTATTTTATATAGCCATATAAAATACGTAAAAATAAATTTTGCTAATAAATCAATATCAGGCAAATTTTTTAATTACATGTTTTAATATTCGTATGAAAATTTTACCGATATATGTATTCAATAAACAAAATTTTACAGGCATAATAGGATATGATGACAGTGTTTCTCAGGAAAGACGAAAATATATTCGTCAACATTATGAAAATGAAATAATGCCTTATCAAAGTATTTATGAAAAAGAACCGCGCTTGGACGAATATAAATTAAAACAATTAATTGATTTTTTTGCTGCAAAACCTAAAAATATAGATGGAGAAACAATATATGGATTGCCTCTGTCAAATGTACATAAAATTTCAGACTCACGCAGATATTCCCCAAATATTTATCGCGGCTCAACATTATATGATGCTCCCGAATGGGTTATACAAAAAATTAAAGATTCAGGAATTAAAACTGTAATCAATTTGGCGGATTATGGTAATTCCTACAGAAAAAAAATAGAAAAAAACGGTTTGGAATATGTAGATTTTAATATAAGTAGTATACGTTGCAATTATTTAAATGAGAATGAGAAAAAAAATAAACTGATATCTTTTATAAAAGCAATGCAAAAAGAATATGTATATATGGGTTGTGAATATGGGACGTATAAAACTGATGCCGCAGTAATGATTAATAATTTGTTTAATCCTAAAGTAAAAGGCTATTGTAAAATTTATTCACCGGAAATGATTAGCGATATCCCGCAAATCGCAGATGAAATTTACCTTAATATGACAGAAAAAGATAAAAAAGAGCTTGGCTGGACTCCCGAATTTGAACAGCAATTTAATAAAAAAATCGAAAAATTACTGTATTTTTAATTTATACAATTATTCCAGTGTTTTTTTTAATTTAATTGCATTTATCAGACGCTGATTATTCTGAATTTTATAAATTCTTGCAAGAGCCCATTCGGCTGTTTCTTGCGCCTGAACATCACTGATTTTACCTGATATTCGGCTTGATTTTAAATTCTTATCAACAACATTATAAATACCGAGCATTGTAGTATTATCAAGCCTGTGAATAGGTCTTATAAAATAATCTGCAATTCCGCCTGAATTATATTCAAGTGTATGATATAAAACTTTTATAATATTTTTTGCATGAGCAAGTTCATAGTCAAGAAAATTTATGAGTTGTTCTTTTGTGCCGTGACGAAAAACATAAGTTTTTACTTTTTCATATTTATCAGGAGAAATTCCTATTGAATTCAAATCCTGCATTGAGCGAACCTGTAAATTTATATTTTTCACATATCCGTCAACTTCCATTGGCTTTATGCCGAGTGCGATTGCAAGAAGTTTCTTATCTCCCGCTTTTGTATAAGAATTTTTGAGCGGACGAAAAAGTTTTAACGGGCGATTATCCATTATTGTTTTGAAATCTGTACTCGAAATTTTTTGCTCAGCCAAATGGAATATTTCAGAGTGGTTTTTCTTAATAAATTTAATTTTTTGATCCGCTGTAATTTTATTAGAACCCAAAATCTGTCGGACTTTATATAAATCAAGATTTCCTATGTAATTAATATTATCAATTTTTTCAATACGAATACTCATAAGGATATTTTACAAATTTTGCTGAGAAAAATCAATACAATTTACCCAATAATCCCTTTATATTTTATTTTATATTGCTGCTCAAATAAAATATCCTGAATATTGTATAAATAATTTGCAGCATCTTCAAGAATTTCCCCCTCTGCATAGTTATCCTGATAATAGCAGGAATTTTTTACAACTTCTATTGCAGTTGTAGCTTTACTCAATAAATTTTCAATTTGTGAAGATTCCTGCTTAAAATTATTTTCCATATTATCCTTTCTAAAATGCCTATATACATTTTTTGAACTATTATACACAGTTGAATACTAAAAGTCAAACAGTATAATAGTTTTTATGAATAGTAATATCAATGAAATACATAGAAAAATATGCTTAAAAATTAAAATAGAACGCACAAAAAGAGGTTGGTCACAAGAGCAATTTGCAGAATATTCTGATTTAAACAAGAATTCAATAGGAGCTATTGAAAGAGGACAAAGCAGTCCTTCTACTCTTACACTTATAAAATTTGCAAATGCTTTTAATATGACCGTATCCGAATTGACAGATATTTCAAAAGTCGATTTATAAAAATAATTTGCGTTTTACGCAAACAAAACAATGTTAAGCGGAAATTTCAATTTATAATTTTTGTTTTTGACGTAAATCTGAAATCTATTCTTTAGTTTTGAACATTAATTCATAAAGATTAAAAAAAGGGAATAAAATGATAAAAACCGATAAATTAAATTTTCTGACAGCCGGCATGCCGCTTTTGGCAGGAAAAGGCGGGTATCCAAAGGCTTTCGAGATTTTAAAAGAAATGACTCTTGACGGGATGGAAGTTGAATTTGTGCATGGAGTGAGGATGTCTGAGCAAACAAGGGCTTTACTAAAACAAATCTCACAGGAACAGGGATTTATACTGACATCTCACGGACCGTTTTATATTAATCTTAATTCAAAAGAAGAAGAAAAAGTTGAAGCAAGTGTTCAAAGAATTATTGAAACAGCGCAAGCGGCGCATGATTTTGGCGGTTACAGCATAACTTATCATGCGGCATTTAATATGGGTGCAGATAAAGAAACAGTATATAATCAAGTCAAAACGCAGACTAAAAAAATTATTAATGCACTTGAAAAAGAAAAAATTGATGTTTGGATTCGCCCCGAAACAACCGGTAAAGCTACTCAATGGGGTGATTATGAAGAAATTATCAGACTATCAAAGGAATTTGAACAAGTGCTGCCATGCGTTGATTTTTCCCATGTGCATGCCCGCACAGGTGGGAAATATAACACTTATGATGAATTTTGTCTGATTTTAGACAGAATATCCGCAGAACTTGGACAAAGAGCAATTGAAAATTTCCATGCGCACCTTGCAGGTATAGAATATAGCGCAAAAGGTGAAAAGCGCCATTTGATACTTCAAGAATCCGATATGAACTACAAAGACTTATTAAAAGCAATGAAATCATTCGGCGTAAAAGGCGCTTTGGTTTGTGAAAGCCCAAATATTGAAACCGATACAAAAATTTTAAGAGATTATTACTATTCAATATAGTTATTTTTTATACTATATTGTCTTTTTTATGGCATTTCTTTAAGCACATTCTCCGTTATATCATCTCCGCCGGAAATGACCATACCGGTCGGAAGTACCAGATTGTAGTCAGTTTTCTTTGCTTGAGTTGCAATCAGATTTTTAATATTTGAGGTAATTTGAACAATTTTTTTACTGTATTCTTCATCAATGGTGTTTCTTTTTGCTTCTATTTGTTTACTGTAATTTGCCTGTAATTGAATAGCTTTTTGTTCATCCTGTGTATTTGCAATTTCGTTTTGAGCTTTTGATATTAAAGTTTCAAGTTCTTTAAGCTGCTTATCTTGAGTCGCTTTCAGTGTTTTAATATCTTTTGATTGTTCCATAACTTTTGTAATATCAACAACCGCAACTTTGTAGCGGGGAAGTGATATTGCAACATCATTCATCGTATAACCGCCGATAAAAAACAGCGCACAAGCTGCCACAAACCAAATGTTTTCTTTTTTCATTTTTAAATCCTCATATTAAACACGTTGTGTATGTATTTTCAACAAAGTATGGCTTAATTTAATCACCCGAGTGAACAAAAAAATATCTTCCCCGATTAGAGAAGATATTATTATACACTTTCTTTGTAAACACTTGTGATGCCCTCAATACGAGGATTTATAATTAAGCAAAAATGCTTTTTAATTCGTTTTTAGTTTCTTCTTTTTTAGAAGGATTGTTGTTATTCATAAGCAATTCTCCGCCATAAAAAGGATTTGAACCATTTTTATCTTTTGCGGTTTCTGAAGTAAAGATGCTCATAAATTGTGATTTATTTGTGTCTGAAGTTTTTTGAGCTTCCGGAACAATTGCATTTGCATTTACATTCGGCATATATTTGCCGTCAATTTTTGATGAAATTGCAGCTTGTGAATTCAAAAATTGAATTGATTTTAATGTTTCGGTATTCAATTGAAATTGTAAGGTATTATTTAAAGCGATTTGTTTTTGAGCCTGTACATCGATTTTGCCGTTATATAAATCTAACCCCAATTCAACAGGTTTAGCCAAAGAATTAACTTGTGCATTTGAAGTGATGTTATTAGAATAAGCAGCACTTTTCTGAGCAGCACGATTAAGAATCTCTTGAGAAACTTCTTTAAGCATTGATCTGTCAATGCCGTTTTTGTATAAAGAAGTATAATTTACATTAAGACTCATAGTTAATCCCTTGTTTCCTTACAGATAAATAATCGACATATTTATCGGAAACTTTAGGATTTCTCAGGTAAATATTAAGAATTTGTAACATAAAATATAAAGTTGAAAAATAATTCGTAAGCCGGCTACACTTCTCAACTCCGGAACTGCTTGCTATCATTGGTGAGGGAGTGGCACGAGCAAAAAATTGCCAAATGTTTAAAATGGTGCATACTACTAATTTGTAAAGCAACTTCAAAATAAACAAAACAAAGATTTCAAACTGATTGACGTATAAATATCCTACATTCGGGCTATTACATGGAATTAAAATATGTTAAAATATAATTATGAAAAAGATTATAATTATATTTGGAATTTTACTAATTAACATACTTTTGGCAACCCCATGTCATGCGATAAAGATAGGTTTATTGACAAATGTTAGTCGTGCGGGAGTCGGAACGGATGTTGCAGGGCGAATGATAAGTGTTTATACAAACAGAACCGTTGCAACAACCGATGCTATGAAAGGTTATATTCTTGTCCCGTATAAAGGGCAGATTGCGATAGAAACTAAGGGCGAATATGTACCTCTTAAAACCGATGCACTTGTGTTAAGAACTGATACGGAAGGTTTTGTAAGCACGAAAGGTAAGTGGTACAGGGGGAAGCTTTTAATAAAAAATATAAACGGTGCATTGACGGTTATTAATGATATTGGTGTTGAAGAATATGTAAGGGGGGTTGTTCCGACAGAGATGTCCCCTTCTTGGGAATATGAAGCATTAAAAGCTCAAGCAATTGCTGCAAGAAGTTTTGCACTTGCAAATTTGGGCAAACAAGCAAAATACGGGTATGATTTGAAAGACAACACTGAAGATCAGGCTTATGGCGGGGCGTCAAACGAAACTGACAAAACAAACCGTGCAGTAAATGAAACCGAAGGTTTAGTTTTGACCTATGATATGAAAATAATTTCGGCTTATTACAGCGCATCTGCAGGCGGATATACAAACACTAATGCGTGGGGCGGGGCTAATTTGCCGTATTTACATTCAGTATTCTCATTCGATGATAATGTGGCTAAAAACGGTCATGGAGTAGGAATGAGTCAGCATGGAGCAAATAATTTGGCAAAACAAGGATATAATGCATATCAAATTTTACAGTATTTTTATCAAAACGTAAAATTTGCCAAACTTAACAACGAAGTTTAAATATATTTTGAGATTAATCAAACTTTAGCTCAACTCTTGCCCCATCAAACAGTGCAGGATTTTTGTCAGAAAAAATTATTTGATCTCCGTTATTAAAAAAAGTTTTTTCGGTTTGAGAATTAAAAATTTTTTTGCCGACAAATTTTTCTATCAACAAATATAAAAAATTCGCATCTTTCTTTGTAAGAGGTATTATCTCACCCTTTTTACCCAAATCCTTAATAACATCTTTCATAAGCTTATCCTGCGCCGGAGTTGTAGGATATTGTTTTATTGCGCTGACAGCATTATTCCAAGTTGTTACTGTAATATTTCCCTGAAAAGATACGCTATTCATGTATTTACTCCTTATGATTTTTCCCATGGTAAAACATAAAAAAAAATTTTTTTGCGCAATAGTTTTAACATGTTATAATTGTTTACAATATGACAGAAAATAAAAGAAAAATAAGTATATTAGGTTCCACAGGATCTATCGGAACTCAGGCTCTTGAAGTTATTGATAAAATCGCGGATAAATTTGAAATTATCGCGCTGACATGCGGTAATAATACCGATTTACTAAGAAAACAATGCGAAAAGTATAAACCTAAGTATGTTTGTTCTAATGACAAAAATTTTAAAATGAACGGAATAAAGACATTACACGGGGATGAAGGTCTGGAAGAAATTTGTTCCGACAGAGAAAACGATATTATTCTTGTTGCAGTTTCGGGTAAAATCGGACTAAAACCAACGTTAAGGGCAATAGATAACGGTATTGATATAGCTCTTGCTAATAAGGAAACGCTTGTTATGGCAGGGGATATTGTAATGACTAAAGCAAGAGAAAAAGGTGTTAAAATAATTCCGGTTGACAGTGAACATTGTGCTATTCATCAATGTATAAAAGATATCAAATACGTCAATAAACTTATAATTACCGCAAGCGGCGGACCTTTTTTGCATAAAACCATTGATGAAATGAATAATGCAACTGTTGAACAGGCACTTTGTCACCCTCGTTGGAATATGGGTAAAAAGATAACCATTGACAGTGCTACTTTAATGAATAAAGGACTGGAAGTAATTGAAGCACATCATTTGTTTGGTATCAATTTTGATGATATAGAAGTTGTTGTTCATCCGCAAAGTATTGTACATTCGGCAATTGAATATAAAGACGGCAGTGTAATTGCACAGCTTGGGCTGCCTAGTATGCACATTCCGATACAATACGCAATCACATACCCTGAACGTTTTGAAGGGATAAAATCTAAAAGCTTTAGTTTTAGTGAAATTGCAAGATTGGATTTTGAAAAACCCGATTTTAATAAATTCCCGACACTGAAACTGGCTTATTATGCGGGCAAACTCGGCGGAAGTGCAACGGTTTGTATGAACGCAGCAAACGAAGAAGCGGTTTTTGCGTTTTTGAATGGCAAAATTCATTTAGGCGATATCTATAAAATTACAAGCACAATGACAAAGAGTCACTCTGTTATTAAAAATCCGACAATCGATGAAATCTTTGAAATTGATAAAGAAATCCGAATAAGAACAAAAGAACTGATAATAAATATAGATACAATGTAGCAGACGTTAACCCTTGACTGCACCTTCATTTTCACCGGAAATAAAATATTTTTGCATAGCAAGGAAAAATATTATAATCGGAATTGTAGAAATTATTGACCCTGCCGCAATAAAACGCCAATTTGATGAGAACATCCCCTGCAAATTATTTACCCCGACCGGCAAAGTGTACATCGATTCTTTTGTCAAAACGATACTTGGCCACAAAAATTCACCCCACGAGCCGATAAATGTAAAGATTGCCAAAACAGCCAAAGATGGTTTTACCATTGGTAATAAAACTTTCCAAAAAACCTGAAAAACATTGCAGCCATCCACAATTGCGGCTTCTTCCATTTCTCGCGGAATTGCTAAAAATGCCTGACGCATTAAAAAAATTCCGAATGCACTTACAGCAAAAGGCATTACAAGTCCAATAAATCCCATTGCGTCATTTACACTGTCTACAAGATGAAGCTTTAGGGTTATGAGATATACAGGGAGCATAATTGCCTGAAACGGAATCATAATTGTTGCCAATATTGCAAAAAATGTAATTTTTTTACCCTTAAACTCCATTCTGGCTAAAGGATATGCCGCAAGTGAAGATAAAATTAAATTCAATACGACTGTAGCTCCTGCTACTATCATTGAATTTATAAAATATCTCATTAAATCAACTCTTTGCCAAACACCTGAATAATTTTCCCATGTAAAATCCTGCGGAATAATCGTAGGCGGATATGCAAAAATATTTTCCCCCGCACCTTTAAATGATGTTGATAACAACCAAATAAAAGGAAATATCGACAACAGCGATACAGCAATTAAAATCAGGTGAGTCGGGATATTTTTTACTGAATTTTTAAGATTCCGAAACAAATTCAAAAGGACAAAAATTTTGTTTT
The DNA here is from genome assembly GCA_902766975.1 of uncultured bacterium. Taxonomy (GTDB): domain Bacteria; phylum Cyanobacteriota; class Vampirovibrionia; order Gastranaerophilales; family Gastranaerophilaceae; genus Zag111. The sequence continues at coordinate 19,369 of CACXFH010000089.1, forward strand.
TAAGCCATGAATAAAACTCACAGTTGCAGTTTTGTTGATTATTTAAATTTATCATATTTTATATTTCCCTCGCTCAAAAACAAATATATTCAAAAGTGAAAATACCATTACGATAACCAAAAGTATTACAGCCATCGCACTGGCATAACCTAAATCTAAATTTTCAAATGCTTTTTCATAGATATAATAAACAATTGTTTTTGTAGAATCTAATGGTCCGCCTTTTGTCATTACATAGATTTCAGCAAAAATTTTCATCGCCGAAATTGAACTTATTGTACTGACAAGGGCAATCGTAGGCATAAGATGCGGAACCGTCACCGTCAAATGTTTTTGCCAAAAATTTGCTCCGTCTATATCACATGCTTCATAGAGTTCTTTCGGAACGCTCATCAATGAAGCCAGATAAATCATCATATAGTAGCCGATACCTTTCCAAACAGTAACAATTATTACTGAATAAATAGCATATCTAGGATCTGTCAGCCAGCCAATTTTTGGTAAATGTAATAGTTGCATAAAGTAGTTCAAAATTCCGTCCTGCGCATAAAGCCACTTGAAAGCAATTGCAGCCACAACGATGGATACAATGACCGGAAGGTAAATCAAAATTTTATATAATGTTATCCCTCTGATTTTTTGATTTATCAAAACTGCCAAAAATAACGGGAATATTGCCAAAATCGGCACGGCAACAACAAGATAAATCAAAGTGTTAAGCATTACCTTATAAAAAACAGGATTATGCAATATCTCAATATAATTCCTTATCCCCGAAAAATCAGGGCTATAAATGCTATTTGAATAATCAAAAAAACTTAATCCGATTGTTTGAAAAAACGGGATGAAAAAAAATATAATCAAAATAATTCCCGCCGGCAATAAAAATAAATATGGTGCAATTTTACCGTAATACTTAAACATATTTCGATTATGCCACTTTGTAAATGTTTGGTCAATATCTTTATAAACGGAGATTTAGAGAGAATTATATATTCTGATATCGAAATATATAATGAAAATTTGTACGAAAAATTAAATATAGCTGGTAAATTTTATAATAATTATGTTAATATGATTTCGGAGAGAGTAATAATGAAAGTTGCACAAATTGAAAATAATAATCTTGTTATAAAAGAAAGAGAAGATGAAATACTTGCCGGTCGAAAAGGCGCTATAGTCAAAGTTTTGGGCTGCGGATTGTGCGGTTCCGATATTGTCAAATTAAAACAGCACATAAGTAAAGATGGGACGGTTTTGGGGCATGAAATTGTTGCTGAGATTATTGATATTGATTCTGAAACTGAATTTAGAGTTGGCGATGTTATAATAACATCGCACCATATTCCCTGCGGGAAATGCGAGTATTGTAAAAACGGGAATGTGTCTATGTGCAGACATTTTAAAGAAACAAATATTAAACCCGGCGGATTTAGTGAATTTGTTTTTGTTTCGGAAGAGCATTTAAAAAATGTCGCTTATTTAAAACCTGAAAATTTATCAAATGATGAAGCCGCTTTTTACGAACCTTTAGGATGCTGCATTCGTGCTGTAAAACGGGCAAATTTAAATCAAAATTCCACTGCTCTTGTTATAGGGTTAGGCTCAATAGGAATTCTTATGGCGCAAGCATTAAGAGCTTTCGGGATGAAAGTTATCGGATGTGATTTGATTTCTGCAAGAGTTGAACTGTTGCAAAATTTGGGAATTGAAGCTTTTAATGTTAACGAAATGTGTGAAAGTATTAAAGCAGATTGTGTTTTTATGACATCGGGGTCTGATAAAGCTTTGCCCACAGCTTTGAAATACGTACGTGACGGAGGTAAAATTCTTGTATTTTCAAGTACTCCGCAAAATATGGGTTATGCAAATAATGAAATATATTACAGAGAATTAACTGTTTTGGGCAGTTATTCACCATCACCCCAAGATTTAAAAGATTCTTATGAGTTATTAAAAAATAAACAAGTCAAAGTCAAAGGACTTTCAACAGAATATTCTCTGGAGCAAGTTCAAAAAGCAATTAATGACACTGTAGAAAACAAAATTTTAAAAGCATATATAAAAATACATTCTTAATTTGACTAAAATTTATAATAATGTATTATCATTATAAAAAGGGCTTATTTATGTATAAAAAGATAATATTGTTGCTATTTCTCATGATATTTATTCTTTGCGGATGTTCTAAACCGCAAAAAGAACCTGTAGTAAATACACTGGACGATATTACAAAACGGGGAGAAGTAGTTATCGGAATAAAAACAGATGCTTATCCTTTTGGTTTTAAAGATAAAAATGGCAAATTTGCAGGATATGACGTTGATTTAGCAAATATGATAGGACAGGAAATATTCAAAAAAAAAGGCAAAGTTAAATTTGTTCCTGTCACTTCATCTGACAGAATTATGAAATTATTTTCCGAAGATGTTGATATGATTATTGCGACAATGTCTGTTACCCCTTCCAGACTGCAAATTTTAGACTTTTCTAATCCTTATTATATTGCGGGTCAAGCAGTCATGGTAAGAAAAGGAAGCAAAATCAAAGGTCTGAGTGATTTAAACGGGAAGAAGGTTATTATAGTTTTTGGAACTTCAAGCGAATCAAGCCTTCGTGCTGCTGTACCCAGAGTCAGCATTCTCGGTTATAAAACCTACAGCGAAGCAGTAAAAGCCCTAAAACAAGGCAAGGGCGATGCGATTGTTTCAGATGACACTATTTTAATCGGTCTATCGCTAAAAGACGGGAATTTAGTGCTTTTACCAAAACGATACTCAAGAGAACCTTATGCTGTGGCTTTTCGTAAAGGTATAGAATCCGAAGATTTAGTCAGAGTGGTAAATTATGTAATAGATGAATCCGCCAGAAACGGTACATTACAAAAACTCCAAAAAAATTACGGCATAAAAAAATACTAATCTTTTATAAAATTAATCATTTGCACTGGTTAAAAAATTAACAAGTCCCTGCAAGCCAAGCTTGTAACTGTCAATTTTAAAACCGCAAATTTGCCCTACACAAACATCTGCAAACATTGATTCATGCCTGAATTCTTCACGTCTGTATATGTTTGAAATATGAATTTCAACAGTCGGAATTTTAACAGCCAAAAGGGCATCTCTAATTGCTACGCTTGTGTGAGTGTATGCGCCGGCATTTATAACAATCCCGTCAAAATTACCTAAAGCATATTGAATTTTATCGACAATTTCACCTTCACAATTGCTCTGAAAAATTTCTATATTAATACCTAATTCGAAAGAATATTCATGAAGCTCCATTTCAATATCTTTGTACGATTTTGAACCATACTGCTCAGGTTCTCTAACACCGAGCATGTTGATATTCGGACCATTTATTATAAGAATGTTTAAATCTCTTTCCATGCCTGACATTATATCATAAAAAATCAGATATGTAAACTTTTGTTACAATATAAATTTAGAAATGTTACAAACTTGACATGTTGGGGTATCATGCATGTACAAACTATCCCAAAATCTCCTCCCAAGATTATTGTTC
>CACXFH010000090.1 GCA_902766975.1 uncultured bacterium
GAGCACAAACTTCCTGTGGACGTTTGTGCGAGAGGTGGGGCAGGGTGAGGGGCTATATGTCAATGAAAAATTAACAATATCCTTATACCCCCCAAGATTTGCCACATTAGACGATTCTTCGGTCATTTCATTCCCTCAGAATGACGTATTAACTAAGTTGGGCTAAAAGCCCAACTTACAATTTTGAATGGTTAAAGGGTGCAGCTTAAAAAATTATCTTGTCCAAAAATTTTCGAAGTGCTATTTTTACATGAGAATAAGTTAAACCGCCCTGCATATAAGCAACATAAGGTTCTCTCATCGGTCCGTCTGCGCTTAATTCGATGGTCGAACCTTCAATAAAAGTTCCACCCGCCATAATAACTTTATCTTCATACCCCGGAATATACTCGGGAATTGGGGTTACATAAGCATTAATCGGGGACAACGATTGAATCGTTCTGCAAAATTGTTCCAACAGCTCAGGCTTACCGAAAGTTATATTTTGAATAATATCCGTTCTTTTTTCGTCATATTTCGGATAAGAGTCATACCCGATTTCATCAAAGATTTTTGAAGCCAAAACCGCGCCCTTAACAGCATCACACACCACAGAAGGCGCCATAAACAACCCCTGAAAAATTAATCTGTGTTGATTGAACATCGCACCGCCTTCACAACCGATACCCGGAGCAGTAAGACGATTAGCAGCTCTATCAACATAAATTGCTTTTCCTGCGATATAGCCTCCTGCTTCCACTATCCCGCCTCCTGGGTTTTTGATTAAAGATCCGCCGATTAAATCTGCTCCGACTTCCAATGGTTCTTTTTTATCTACAAATTCACCATAGCAATTATCTACAAAACAAATACAATCCGGATTTTTAGATTTTACAATTTTACAAATTTTTTCAATAGTCTCAATAGTCAAAGATTTTCTGGTCGAATACCCTTTAGAACGCTGAATTAAAACCATTGTTGTTGAAGCATCAACTTTATTTTCAATTCCTTGTAAATCAATTTCATTATTATTAATTAAATCAACTTCATCATACAATACCCCGTTACCGATAAGTGAAGAACGTTTTGTTTCTTCATCGCCCATAGTTCCGATAACCTCTTGCATAGTATCATAAGGTGCACCTGCAACCGACAAAAGCTTATCACCATGCTTTAAATTTCCAAACAATGCACACGCCAGTGTATGAGTACCTGATGCAAAATGTATTCGCACGAGGGCTTTTTCGGCTCTGAACACTTGAGCATAAACTTTGTCTAAAACTTCTCGTCCCAAATCATCATGCCCATATCCTGAAACCGTGTAAAAATGTTCAGGGGCAACCTTATTATCAAAAAAAGCTTCTAAAACCTTTTCCTGATTGTAATCTCTGATATCTTCAATTATCTCGAATTGTTCTTTCAGGCTATCTTGTGCCTTATTTATCATTTCTTTGCTATTCATAAATCCCTGCATAAAAAACTTGTCCTACTATATTAATTAATATAATAGGACAAGCAAAAATTTATAGCAAAAAATTAGTTATTAAAGTTCATCAGTTTTAATCTCAATCAACTTTGAATCGACGGATTTTGCAACAATATATGCTGTTACAAAAATAAAATACGAAGCAACAGCCGAAATCAATATAACACCAAACAATAACAGAACTTTATTAATAATAAAAATATTCAGAAAAGAATTTATTATACCCATAAAAATTGCCACCGCAACATATAGCAAAAATGATATAAAATAATTTCCGGGATTATTTTTTATTAATTTTATGGCTAACGGATAACGGAACAATGAAGTATAAAATTCTGTTTTGGCAAAAATCGCTAACAAAGCAAGAGAGATTACCCAAATAAAAAAGAGAAAAACTAACATTAACAAAATTAAGAATATTGACATTAAAGATACAATTAAGCTTAGATTTGTATATTTAAATAAAAAAATTAATAATACAGCAAAAAAGCTGTAAACAAGAACAAAACAGAGAGCAAAAAGCAAAACTGTTAAAAAATATTTAAACCCGAAAACAAAATTTTTCCCTAAATGGATAGTGGGTAAAACAATATTTTCATCTTGAGTCATTATGGATTTAATACAAGACATGTAATAACCCGCCGCAGGAAAAGCCAAAATGAGACCTGCCAAAATAAATCCCATTGAATATGTTATTAATGACGGATTAGCTTTTATGAGAGTCAAATAATACGCACCAAACATAAAACAAGCATTTGTAACAAAAACCAATAAAAAATAAGATAACATTTTTTGTTTAATCAAATTATCTTTAAACATATAGTACAAAGCTTTTTCCATATTTTCCCCCGTAATAAAATAACATATATGACTATTTATTAAAATTTTTATATCTGTAACTCAATATGCTGTAATCAGACACATCGCTGTTGGATTCACTACCGTAAAACACTGACATATCAGATGTTGCTTTGCGGTAATTATATTCGTCAATTTTTTCTTGTTTTGAACAGTCAGATGTATACGCTGCGATTTCAGCATTAGTTACACGACCATCGTGATTTTTATCAATTTCATCGAAGTTTTCCAATATTTTTGAAATAGAGGATGCAGAATATGCACCTGAAGATGCGAATTGACTTAATTCATTTTTAGAAATTCCCGAAGTAGCAAGAGTTTGAGAAAATTTACTCATTTCATCCGCACTTATTTTACCGTCACCGTCTTTATCAAAAGTCGCGAAATTATTTTGTAAATACGATGCAAAAGATTGATTCAATGTCAAATAATTTGTCTGATCATTCCTTGCAGCCGTAATATTTTTCATTGTTACACCATCTTTCGGATACAAAGATGCCAAATAAGCATGAGTATTTGTCAGACCTGAATTTAAACTTGTAATAATAGATGAACCTAAACTTGAACCCATTATAAAAACCTTTCTACTTATAAATACACTTATATATATAATAATGTTCGTTTCAAAAAAGTCAATAATATTAACATAAAAGATTTTTAAAACAATTGTAACAAAAACTTAACAAAAGAGAATAAAAAATTAAAGTTCCCAAACATGTTGTCCGACATGGAGATTATAGGAAACAAGAAC
>CACXFH010000091.1 GCA_902766975.1 uncultured bacterium
ACCGCCTCGCACTAAACGCCAACGACTCCACTTCCAACGCCGTCACCGTCGTGCCGCCGTTTCAGTGTCGGTCTCTCACTTCGTTCGTGGCTCTGCTCGGCGGTAAAAAAAACCTGATTTCAAGTGAAATCAGGGATAAAAATTGTAGGGGAAAAATTAAATTGGAATTAATATAAAAAATAAACTTTTACTACATTTGGGATTCTTCGGCTAATGCCTCAGAATGACTTATTATGCAATGTGCAACAATGATTTGTTATATGCTGCGATAAAATTCATTTGCTCAAACAACAAATCCGAACGATCAACAAACGGTTGCGGCTGAACTGCTACTGTTGTTGTAACTTGATCTTTATAAATGTCTTGCAATTTTGAATCAATCTTTTTCAAATTTTTTAAAGCCATAATCTTTGACCTCTCTTATTATCTCTCTCTTGTATATATAAAGTATATACTCAAACTCAAATTTCAGCTTTTGTCATTTTTGTTACATTTCTTAATAAAAAGAATTAATTGTTAATATTTTGGCAAATTTCACTAATGAATTGTTTTAATTAATATATATGTATGGGAAAAAGGAAGTAGAATGTCTGATCAAAGTATTAATTTATTTAATAATTTAAAGCAAAAACAACCAAATTTTACGGCTCAAAATCCTTCAATGCAAGGTGGAAATGAAACCATTGCTCAAGCTACACAAGCTTCAGGCGCAGGCTATGTAAATAATCGTCTGAATGCTTCAAAAGACGCAGACCCGCTTACTACATTGGGGTTAACTACCGCAATCGGCTACGGTATCGGTCAAGGCATGGACTACTTTGGTCCGAAATGCGAAGGCAAATACGAACAAACTATCCTTGGCAAACTCGGGGCATTCGGAGATAAAATCGCTAAAACCAAAGTCGGTGCGTTTATAGAACGTCAATTAGACAAAGTAAGCACCAAGTGGGAACAACTGTCCGGCAAAAGCAAAATTGTTTATACATTAAGAAATCATTCAACACGCCCTGAATGGCAATTTGCTAAGATGCCATTCTACGGTTTGCACGGGTTTCTTTCTATGGATACTCACACCATCTTAGAAAACTACACAAAACCAATTTCAAATGTTGAACGCAAATTTTTAGGTTTTATTCCTCGTTCAAGTAAAAATGATTTCAGCAAACTTGAACAATATGGAATGACTGAACAGGAAATATTATCTTTTAAAAATTCTTTAATAGGCAGACCATTCCTTGAACAAGCAAAAGAACTGCAAATAAAAGAACTGAAATGTTTAGGGATGGCTAATGTTGACGCAAGTAAGAGTCTTGAAGAATTACAAGCCATAGCAAAAGAATTAAAAATTACGAAAAAACTCGGATTTAACTCTGTTGCAGAATTTGATAAAGTAATGAAAAATGTTGTCGAACACCCCAAAGAAATAATGGCCGCATTCGAGCGGGCAACAGCAGGCGGAAAAGACTTGCATATTTCAATAAGCCGTGATGTCGGAACTTTTGGTAAAATCAAATCTCATTTCTTCGGAAGAAAAGTCAGCATCAGCGAGTATTTAAATAAATACAAAGCAACACTAGGCAAAGGTAACGCTACACGTTTAGGCAGAGCATTACCAAAAGCATTAGGTTGGCTTGTTGAAGGTTGTACAAACAGATTTGCAGGCGGCAAACTTGCTCCGTTTATGCAGGCATTCATTTTTGCAGATATGGCATACCACACAGTTAAGGCGCCTAAAGGAGAGCATGGAAAAACTTTAATTGAGCGTTTTGTAAACGACTTTTCATACTTTGCAGCTATGACTCTTGGCTTAATGGGTATTCATAAAATCGGAGGCGGGAAATACATAGGCACAGATAATGCAGGTAGAGAAGCATATCGTACAGCTTTAGAAATTCATAAAGCAAAGAATAAAGCAGGAGAATTCTTGACTAAAAAAGCATTCAATGACAGCTTGAAAGCAGTAGATGCCCATCTCAATGTTAAAGGATTAAAATGGTATCACAAGATATGGCAAAAAGCCGCAAGATTTATAAACCTGGGCAACGAATACGGCGGGACATGGAACAACCCCAATGCGAAAGTAATGAATGTATTTCGTAAAATTGCAAATAAAAACCTTATTGGGGTACCGTTAAGAATTTGGCTTGCAATGGCAGTTATTACACCAATAATTGTAAAAGCTGCGACAAAAACCGTTCACGCAATTTTCGGTCGTCCGACGCATTCGGTTTTAGATGAAGAAGAAGAAACAAATGAAACTCCGCAGCAAAGCGAAACTGCTCAAAATCCAACATCGCAACTCAATACAAACGAGCCATCCGAGACAAATTTAATAAAACAGGCTGTCAACGCTCAAAACGCAAGCGAACAAAACAATTCAAATAATCCGAATAATTCGCAGCAACAACCTGTTCAAACTCAAAATGCAAACGGCAGATTACAAGAACCTGTCAGAACTTATATCCCATCCCCTGTGAGCATGGTAAATCAGGGCTTAGACCCCTCAAGGGCTGAAATGGCTATGGCAAGAGCAGATGCCGCCGAGCAGCAAATCGCAGATATAATGGCATCAGTCAGAAAATCATAAACAATTTTACAGACTTTAAAAACTCCGATATAATTAAATAAGTATCGGAGTTTTTTTATGAGAGAATTAAAAATTAAAAGAGTTATAGGTTTAATGTCAGGAACTTCATGTGACAGTATAGATGCCGGTTTGTGCGAAGTTTTTCCCGATATGAGTGTAAAACTTATAAAAGGGATAAATTATAAATATCCTGTTCATATCAGAGAAAAAATATTTCAAATTTTCAGAAATGAAGCGTCAGTATCTGATATTTGTCAAATGAATTTTGCTATAGGTGAGTGCTTTGCAAATGCGGCTAATACCTTGATAGAAGAATTTGGGAGTCCTGATTTTATATCAAGTCACGGGCAAACAATTTTTCACTACCCGTTTGATGAAAAAATTGATGATATATCTTTAAAAAGTACGCTCCAAATAGGTGAAAGTTCTGTAATTGCACAAAAAACCGGTTGCACCGTTATATCAAATTTCAGAGAAGCAGACATAGCTCAAGGCGGGCAAGGAGCTCCTTTAGTATGTTTTGCGGATGAAAAATGGTTTAAAGGGGGAAAAAGGAATTTTGCAATTCAGAATATTGGCGGAATTTCAAATGTCACAGTTGTATCACAAGATTATGACACATTTGGTTTTGATACAGGCTTAGGCAATATAATGATTGACTATTGCACTAACAAATATTTTTCACTTCCGTATGATAAAGACGGTCAAATAGCTTCAGAAGGAGTAGTATCGGATAGTTGGCTTGAATGTTTGCTTCAAGATGAGTATTATTTCATTGAACCGCCGAAATCCACGGGCAGGGAGTATTTTAATCCTCAGTATATCGAAAATGCCTTAAAATTTGCCCCTCAAAATCCGAAAGATATAATTGCTACAGTCACTGCATTGACAGCCAAAACAATAGCGGACTCTTATGAGAGATTTATTTATCCGAATGTCGGAATTCATGAAGTTGTTATTTGCGGGGGCGGAGCATATAATAAGACGCTGATGAAATTTTTGCGCAAATATTTACCCTCTTATATTGAGCTGAAAACCTGTGAAGATTACGGAATTTCAAATAATTTCAAAGAAGTAATGGCATTTGCACTTCTTGGTTATTGCACGTATTACGGCATCCCAAATAATCTGCCTTGCTGTACCGGTGCTAAAAGGCGCATTGTAATGGGAAAGATTACAAACTAAGCAACTGTAAAAAAGATTTTACATACTAACAAAAAAAATAATTTTCGTGCTATTATATATATAGTAGAAAATTAGGGATGTGTGTCATGGCTAATTTGAAAGAAGAAAAAGTAATAGGAATACCCCGTGCGATGTCGTTTTACAACAATTACCCGTTTTATTTCGGATTTTTTAACGACCTCGGAATAAAGATTGTGTTATCGGATGTTACGACAAAACAAACAATGTCAGAAGGCGCAGGGCTTGTAGTAACGGAAACATGCCTGCCTATAAAAGTCTATGTCGGGCATATATTGAATTTGCTCAAAAAAGGAATAAAAAATATTTTTGTTCCGTCACTTCAATCAATAGATAAAAAGATTTATAACTGCTCAAAAATAAGAGGTTTGCCGGATTTAATCAGGAACGTTATCAAGGAAGATTTCACCATGATTGAAGCCACCCTTGATAAATCAGAAAAAAATCAGGGACTATATGAATTTTTGAGTGAATGCGTAAAACCGTTCGGGATTACCGATAAAAATCTAATCAAAAAAGCATCAAAAGCAGGCTGGAGATGTTATAACAATTTCCATGTTATGACAAAGTCAGGAATGCCTTATGCAAAAGCTTTAAGCTATGCTCTCCAAGGCAAAGTCGTAATCGGGCAAAATTCTAAAGAATACCCGATTTCAATAGCTCTTGTCGGTCACGGCTATAATCTTTATGATGAAAGAGTTTGCATGAAAATAATTGATAAACTTGAAAAAATGGATGTAAAAGTTTGTACTTCGCTTCAATTGTCAACAGAACAGCTTGATGAAGGAATATTGACATTAGGTAATGAAAAGTACTGGGCAAATGAAGACGAAATGACCGGAACCGCAGGACACTATATGAAAGATAACAAAATTGACGGGATTGTCACTGTCACTGCGTTTGGCTGCGGACCTGATTCACTGATGATTGAGCGTATTACAAGAAAAGCGAAACAATTTGGCAAACCGCTGTTAAACCTCACAATAGATGAACAAACCGGCGAAGCAGGTTTTGTTACAAGGCTTGAAGCTTTTGTTGATATGCTTTTCCGTAAAAAGCGCGCCTCCATAGTTAATAAAATTAATATTGATGATAAAAATGAGTCGCATTATAATATTAATACAGATATTATAGAAACAAGACAGTAATTATTGGGGCAGTATTTTTTTGTTAGTAGTTTAATATTGAAAATAATTAATATCAACTTTTTAAGTTACTGACTATTTTTGTAGTATAATTTTTATTGCGAGGTATAAATATGCAATTAGAATTTTTATATTCCAAAATACACAGAGCCACCGTCACAGATGCGAATCTTAACTATGTCGGGTCAATAACCATTGATAAAGCGCTTTTGGAAGCTGCAAATATGAAAGAATGGCAAAAAGTTGAAATTTTGGATATTAATAACGGAGAAAGATTTCAAACATACATTATTGCAGGGGAGGCAAATTCCGGATGTATTTGTCTTAATGGTGCAGCGGCAAGAAAAGTTCAGAAAGGCGATAAGGTCATTATTGTGACTTACGCCCAAATGGATGAAATTGAAGCACAAAACCACAAACCTACGGTTATAATTGTAGACGAAAATAATAAAATTAAATAATTTTTGACCTCAGCAATGTGCTTTTTGACAAGATAGTTAACCAAAAGATTTTTTTACTTTAGAATTCATTATCTTCCGATTTCAACAGCTTTTTGCGCCATGGATTTTGTAACATTTACAAGAGCAAGGTTTGCTTCGTAGGCTCTTTGCGCCATAAGAGCATCCGCAATATCTACCATCGCATTTACATTTGATGTTCTTATATATCCGTTTTCATCGGCATCAGGATGCCCCGGCTGATAAATTTTCTGCCCTAAAGTCGGATCTTCAACAACACCGGAAAAATTTACTCCGCCTTGAGCATAAGGCAATGTTCCAACACCAAAAACATCCTCTTTCAACGTATTCAATAAACCATGAAAAGACAAATCATCCGTCGCATTCAAAACGGGAATTTTTCTCACATAATTTGGGGTATCAAGATTTGCAATATTCTTCGCGTGAATATCAATTCTTTTACCATGAACTCTTAATGCGTTTCCGCCAATATCAATTGATTCAAATATACCCATTTTATCTCCTTGTGAACTTATTGCGTTATATACTCAGAATGACATTCGATTATTTACCGACATTAATTACGGTTTTCATTTCAGTGATTATATTAGACATTCTTCTTGTTGCCATTGAATATAAAATGGCGTTTTCCTGAATTTTCAATAACTCGTTTGCCGAATTTACAGGTTCTTCGCTTTGTTGTGTTGCAATAGCTGACGGACCGAGTTTTTCCGACAGTCGGGTTTCAAGCGGGCTGTTCATTGAACTTAAATACTGCCCAAAGTCTATGTCTTGCCTGATGTACCCCGGAGTATCAACGTTTGCGATGTTAGAACCCAACGCACGTTGTTTTTGTGCTATCAAGTCCATCATCAGGGATACTCTGCCCATACTGTCTATTGGTGTATACATTTTCTACCTCTATGCTTCTCTTATGTTGATTGCTTTGTTATACATTTGGTCTGCTGCTTTTAATATCTGCATACTTGCAAGCATTGATGCATTCAATCTCAAAAGCTCATTTGCCGATTCATATACGCTGACATTACCTCTTTCAAGGCAAGCTTGTTTAAAACAGTCATGATCTTTTACAAGATATGCTCTGCCTGAATCCTCAGACGGAATAAGTCTGTTCATATCAGTTCTTTCCATTCCGTCGGGATTTTCAAATCTGATTAGCGGAATATGCCCGATTTTTTTTGCTTCATCTCCGTGAAAATTATAATAAACAACATCTCCGTTTTTCTTTATTTCAAATTTCAAACAGTTGGCAGGAATTTTAATTCCATCCCCTACAAGCCAACCGTCGCTTGTTATTAAATATCCGTCTTTCCCTGTTCTAAACGCTCCGTCGCGTGTGTATTGCACCTGACCGGACGGAGATGTAACGGGAATATACCCCGGACCGTCAATTGCAACATCATAAGGATTTTCCGTTACTCTTATTGAGCCTTGTTTGTAATCATTACGAATAGCGCCTGTCAGATAACCGTCCTCTTTCAATATTTGTTCAAAAGTTTGTTTTTTATAGCCGTTTGTATCGACATTTGAAAGATTATGCGCAAGCATCCCGAAACGTTCGAACTGAACTAACGCATTATTTGTACCTTTTGATATTATCGCTTGAAAATTATACATTTTTCACCTTTCTATTCTTATGAAGCCGAACTCAATTGTGAAATGGCTTTGCCTAAAACCGAATTCTGAAGCATAAACATTTGCCTGTTTGCGTCGAAATTCTTCATTATAGGCATCATTTTTATGAATTCTTCCTGCAACGAAACATTTGAATATTCGTTATATCCTTGTTTTATATTCGGCTCCGTTACAACAAGTCCGTTAGAGTCAACAACCCCAAGCCTTGCGACTTTTTTAAATTCGTGGGTTTCTTCATTGAAAACACTGATTTTGCCGTTTATATCGACCTTAATGTGCCTTAAATTCTGCGGTATAAACGGCAATTTAATTGGTATTCCGGCATCAGATAATACCTGTGCATTTTCAAGACTTAACAGCGAACCATCAGCACCGATTTTAAATCTGCCGTCACGGGTTAATTTAATTCCGTTTCCCGTATCAATCTGGAAATACCCTTTGTTTGCAATAGCAATATCAAGCGGATTGTCTGAAACAGATATACGTCCGACCTTATCGTCAACCGTTGTTGATAGTGCGTGAACTCCCATAAATTCGGTAAATGAAGATACTACAGGCTCTTTCCTTTGGTATCCGACTTTATCAAAACCGCCGACGTTTTCGTTTCTAATTCCGAGCAATTCACTTTGCAGGTGCATTGCTCTTATAGAATTAGTCAATCCGTTTTCGCTGTAAAATATTCCGCCGTTTATTCTCATTATACGCCTCTACTTCTACTCTCATTATCGGACAATTTTGCATGATTATTAATTGTTATTAGTAAAAAATCGTCCGTTTAAATGAGTTTTGAATATGTTTTAATGATGAAAAAGTAAAAGTCAACCATAACAAAATTTTTGAGTAAAGTTGTCACAACAATAACACTTCCCACACATGTCAAAGCGCCCGATATGAACAATTTAGCCTTTAAATTCTTCAACTAAGAAAAATTCAACAAAAATATTCATAAAACTTGACAATAAAATTTTGTCATGTTAACATGCGTGTGGGGTAAATGTATATTTATAAGTCTTATCAAATTGATGAGACTTTCTTTTTGTCTTTTTTATTTGCATTATCCTATTTTGGATGTAAAATATAAGAATAATTTAAGGGGATGAAATGAGAATAGAGGCAAAAAATCTTGTAAAAATATATGGCGACAGACGCGTTGTTAATGACGTCAGTTTTGAGGTGAACAAAGGCGAAGTTGTCGGGTTGTTAGGACCAAACGGTGCAGGTAAAACTACTACATTTTATATGATTGTAGGTTTGGTTAAACCGAATAAAGGACATGTTTTTCTTGAGGGTGAAGAAATTACAACCCGCCCGATGCATATAAGATCACGCTTAGGTATCGGATATTTACCCCAAGAAGCATCAAGTTTCAGAAGTCTTTCTGTTGAAGATAATCTAAAACTTGTTTTGCAGATGAATGATAAACTGACTCAAGACGAAAAACGACGGAAATTAGAGGAATTGTTGGATGAATTCGGGATGACAAGGTTAAGAAGTGAAGCTGCAATATCCCTATCAGGCGGAGAACGACGCAGGGTAGAACTTGCACGCGCATTGGCGGCAAGTCCCGACTTTATCCTGCTTGATGAACCGTTTACAGGTATTGACCCTATCGCTATAGGAGAAATTAAAGAAAATATCAGAAGATTATCAATTGACAAAGGTTTGGGTGTATTGATTACCGACCACAACCCGAAAGCGACTCTGTCAATTACCGACAGAGCATACGTAATTTTTGACGGGAAAATAAAAATTCAAGGGCGAAGCAAGGATGTAGCAGTAGATCCTATTGCGAAAAAACATTATTTGGGCGAGGATTTCAAACTGTAATGAATATTAAAATCCCAAAAATTTCGATTTACGATAAATATATATTTAAACAAGTTGCAGGTGCAACGATTGCTGCGGTGCTTTTGTTTACTATCGTTTGGATAGCGCCGGAAATATTGTTAAATACAATAAGTGACACCTTAGATGGACGTTATGATGTAAATACGGCATTAAAACTTTTGTTTTTTGAACTGCCGAAAATTATAGATAAGGCAGTTCCTGTCGGTTTATTACTGGGAACTTTATTTACATTCGATAAATTGAGTAAGGATTCCGAAATGACGATATTTCGTGCTGTCGGGATGTCATTTCAGAGGATAGTCGTTCCTGTTGTTGTATTTGCAACTATTTTTGCAAGCATTTGTTTTTTCTTGGAAACAAAAGGAACTCCTTATGCTGAAAGCCGCATACGTGAAATTCGAGGAGATGTCGTGCATACTCAGTATATTTATACTCAGAAAGATAAGTCAGGACATCCTCTGCTTGCGGTTGTAGTTTCAAGAGCAATAGGCAGAAATATGGAATACATAACTGTCTTGGACTTTTCAAGCAGAATTTACCAAGATGTCCATCAGCTTACAAATATTTATTTGGCAAAAAGAGGTTATGCCGCAGATGACAAGTGGACTCTTGAAGATGTATCTACATACAAAATTTCCAATGACGGCATTTATATAGATATAGGTCATAAGGATAAAATAGAAATTTTGGACAAAGATTCAGCCCAAAGCGCATTTATTTTGATGAACTATTCCGTGCTGAAAGATCGTGATATCTCAAACAAAAGAATGCATAAATACTTGAAACTTCTGAAACAGGAAAATCTTGATGAAGAATATAATTATATGCTTAACAAGTATTTACAGCGATTTTTGTCCCCGATTGTCGGAATACTATTGGCGATTTTAGGATGTTTATTAGGTTTCAGCAAACCGAGAGAACAGCGCCTTGTCGGTTTTACAATTGGGATAGGATGTGTATTTATCTATTATATAACTCTACCGTTTTTTGACATGTTGGCAGAAAAAGGAATTTTATCTCCGTATATAACCGCTATTGTTCCAATAGCAGCGTTTATATTTGCAATATACTCTTTCTACAAAATAAAGGATTTGTAATATGAAATTTGTAAAAATATTTTTGTTGCTTTTAGCTCTATTGATTTCAACACCGGTATTTGCCAATGATATAAGTGTAAAATACGATAACGGCATTTATCATATTATTTTAAAAGGTGAAAAAATCAAGAAAAAAATAAAATTTATAACAAGTGAAGAACTTATAACAAACAAAGAAGCTCACACAAAAGCCAATGCCAAATTGACTATTAACGCAGGTTTTTTCGACCCGAAAAATTCTCAGACGATTTCATATATTGTCACAGACAGAATGACTTCTGCAGATCCGATATTTAACAAAAATCTTCTGGCAAACCCGTTTTTCAGAAAAAATATGAATAAAATTTTAAACAGAACAGAATTCAGAGTATTGCAATGCGGAAATAAATTTCAATATGAAATAGCCCCTCACAATTCGGGAGTTGAATTTGGGTGTGCCATAATCACATCAGCACAAGGCGGTCCCTTAATTTATCCTGAATTAAAACTTGAAGAAGAAGGCTTTATAGTAAAAGATGAACAGGGTAATGTAATAAGGGAATCTGCGTCAGTTCTGCATAAAACATCGCGCACCGTAATAGGAGTAAAAGGCACTGATGAATGTCATATTTTGATTATTACAGACAAAAATCCGATGGATATGTATCAGGTAAGAGATTTATGCAGAGATTTAAAACTGGATAGAGCCATGGGTTTTGACGGCGGAAGTTCTACTTCTATGAATTACAAAAAAAATATAGAGGTTGTTTCGCTTAAAGGTGACGGCGCAGGTCGCATGTTAAAATCTTTTATGGTTGTTTATTAGAAATTTTACAAATCTTCAAACTGCCGCTAATTTCTTGCAAATAAAAAATGTTTATAGTACTATCAAATATGCAAGCGTGCGCTCATGCGGATTTTTATGTGGAAAAAGTCGTTTATAAGCGTGAGTTAAGGAATTGTATAAGTAGCAAATATAGAAATATAAAGGAAAGCAAAAATGATTAACCCCGTTATTGATGAATTAGAAAAAGAATATTTAAAAGACTCTTTGCCTACATTCAACGCAGGTGATACCGTAAAAGTATTCGTCAAAATCGTTGAAGGTAACAAAGAAAGAATTCAGGCATTTGAAGGTACTATTATTAAAATTCATGGTGCCGGTCTGAATAAAACAATTACTGTGAGAAAAGTATTCCAAGGTGTTGGTGTAGAACGTGTATTCTTAATCAACTCTCCTCGTATTGATAAAATAGAAGTATTAAGACGCGGCGATGTTAAACGTTCTAAATTATACTACTTAAGAGAACGTTCAGGTAAGGCAACTCGTATTAAGGAAAAAATTGAAAAAAGATAAGACACATATTCATTGGTATCCCGGGCATATAGCAAAAGCCGAAAGGAAACTAAAAGAACAGTTATCCCTTGTGGATGCCGTGATAGAAGTGCTTGATGCAAGAATTCCGCTTTCAAGCAGATATGATAATATTACGGGACTTCTAAATCAGAAGCCCCGTTTTTTGCTTGTTAATAAATGCGATTTGGTTGATAAAATTGAACTTGATAAATTTATTGAATTTCTGAAACAGGAAACACAAACTTCTGTTATCACAACAACGTCCAAAAATTCAAAAGATTTAAATATTATAGTAAAAGAGGCTGTAAAATTGTCAGAACCAAAAATTCAGGCAATCATGGCAAAAGGTTTATTAAGACGTCCTGCAAGAATTATGGTCGTAGGTCTGCCTAATGTCGGGAAATCAAGTATAATAAATAAACTTACACGTTCTTCAAAGACAAAAACAGGGGCAAAAGCAGGAGTAACCCGCCAACAGCAATGGGTGCGTATCAATCCGCAGCTTGAACTTTTGGATACTCCCGGAATAATTCCTATGAAGCAGGAAGATCAACAACGAGCTACAAAGCTTGCATTTGTTAATTCTGTCGGAGATAATGCATATTCAAACGATTTTGTCGCAAAAGAATTATTAAATATTTTGAATGAAAAGCAAACAAAAATATTTAAAAACTACTACGAAATTGATGAAAATACCGAACTTAATTTAGAAAATATTGCTCTAAAAAGAAAGTGGCTGATAAAAAATCAAGAACCTGATATTGAAAGAACGGCAGGATATTTACTAAAAGATTTCAGAGAGGGTAAAATCGGCAAATTTATACTGGATGAATTGCCCTAGATTCGAATTTTATTTTTTAATAAATTTATGGTATTATTTCATAAATCGGAGATAAAATTATGAAAAAATTACCTTTAATTATCGCATTTTCAGTTTTAACTTGCACCTGCGCTTTTGGTGCAAAATATACGGTTAATACATCAGGAGTGGTAAAATCTCCGACAAAAACCATTCAGGCATCTCCGGGGGTTACTGTTAATCAAAATTATTTCAATAACTATGATGCCTCATCTTATGTCAACCAAAATGTAGTAAATGAAGGCGAAAGTGAGATTGTTGAAATTGTAATGGATTATTCGGGCAGTATGGCAAACTGGATTCAGGTTGCAAAGCGTTCGATGAGTTCAATAGTTGCTCAAATTCCATCTTCTACCAAATTGGGGTTTAGAGTTTTCGGACATGATAATTACGGAAATAATCCCTCTTTTGGTGCAACAATCGGAGAAGTAAAAAAAATAATTAAAAAAGGTAATAAAATGAAGGTTGTAACTCAGGCAAGTCCTGTCGGTTCCACAACCGGTGTTTGCTCTGCAACAAAACAGGTTACCCAAATACGAAGTGCAAATGCAAACTCAATAATCAATGGGATGAATTCAGTCGATGTTGGGGGTGCAACTCCTCTTGTGTATGCATTAGACAGGACTGTTTATCAAGATTTTGCATCTATGGATACAACAACTCCAAAGAAAATTGTTTTAATAACCGATGGCGGTGAAAATTGCGGAGGAAATCCGTGTGAATTTGCGCGCCGCTTAATGGCAAAACGCAGTGATGTCCATATCGATGTAGTTCTGGTTTCTTCTTATTCCAAATCTTTGACGTGTTTGGCTTCAACTACCGGCGGACATTTTTACAATATAAATAATTTATCCGATTTTTCGACTACCATTAATCGTTCAATAAAGTCCAAACCTACTGAAGTCGTAAATAGCGGTACAGACTACCAAAACAGCGGTCAGGGTTATGAATTTATAAACATAGAAGAATAATTTTTGTAATATTTCTTAACAAACAAGAAATTTGGAGCAATTTCAGATAATAAATAAACTTTATATATTTACAGGGGATATATATAAAGGGAAATATTATGGGAATTGGTTCATTAGCATGGAAAGCATTAAAGTTGATACCACGTTACGCTTTTTCAGATGGCGCAAGTGTAATATCAAAAGCAAGAAAAGCAACTGTTGCAAAGGGAAATAAATTTCTTTTTTGTAAAGATAATGAATTTGCTCTAAAAAATGCAAGTACAAAAATTTCTGCCGGTTGGAAGGCATTAAAAAAAGATGCAGCAAAAACCATGAACAGCAATAAAAGTGTATGGGCAAGTTTACGTTCGTTTGGCAAATCCTTAATTAGCAAGCCAAAGGCTGGTATAAGAGCCGTTACGAGCGCGGCTGCAAAAGCCGGTAAAACTGCAGGCTTTTGGGCAAAGGCCGGTGGTGCATTAAAAGGACTTTGGAAAGCATGTAATAAACTTCCGATTATCGGTACTCTATTTGTTATCGGTGGTGAAATACCTGATATTTACACTGCATTCAGCAAAGGTGGCGCTTGGGAAGGGACAAAACAAGTTTTAAAATCGTCCGCTAAAGTTGTTGGTTTTGCTGCAGGTACTGCGTTGGGTGCAGTTGTTGGCGGACCTGTCGGTGCACTTGCCGGTGGTTTAGCGGCTGATATGCTTGTAAATTACCTGACCGGTGGTTCATATTCAGAAAATCACCCTGAAGAAACTGAAGAAACAGAACAACAAGGCGATTCTCAATCTGAAGCTGATACTGACACCTCATCAAGCTCATCTTCTGACGCTTCATCCGGTTCATCAAATTCATCTGCCGGTGCAAGTTCTACAGGTTCAGCAGCTACAGGTTCTGATACAGCAACAACCACGGCGCAACAACCGACAACTACAGTAACAACTCCGTTCCCAACTCCTTGGAGTATGTCCGGTTTTGCAATGGGCACCGGAATGGGAATGGGTATGGGAATTTTCAATCCGTTCGGTATGGGTATGGGAATGTATAATCCTGCATCGGCTATCGCAAGTACCCTTTTACAACCGGGTGAAAATATATTTGAAAAATATCCGATGGGTTATAAATTCCAATATATGGGTTAATAGTTTATTAAGAACAAAAAAAGAACCTTGCTTTACACAAGGTTCTTTTTAAATAGATTAATTTTAGGCTTTTATATAGTAAATACCGCTAAAACATATTGAAAATCTGTCATACTGAGCGATAGCGAAGTATCGCCTCATAATGCAAATATAAAAAGATGCTTCACTCTAAAGCCCTCACCAATGACAATTATAATTTGCGGTAACTTCTATATAATTACCTGATTTTAAATCCCGCAAACCATAAAATCTCTTTCTGATAATGTTGAAGTACATTCAAGCATTTGTGTAAGAAATCTTTCAATCAGCGCTTCTACTGATTTTACTTCGCACTTCAAACTGTTTAGCCCTGCTTCTTGTGCTTCTTTTACAGAGCTGTCAAATAATTCTTCTTCGTACATAAACTATAACTCCTCTATATCTTTTGACAAATTAGTATTCGACACTTTTATGGGCAAACTTTAAGAATATGAATTTTTTGTTACAAAAATAAAACTTTTATGGAAGTTTAAATTTTGTTGAATTAGAATGGATATATGTTATTGCAGGGGAAAAATATGATTAGGGATTTCGAATTGACAAATTATGATTATTACTCAAGCCGCAGAGATATGGAAATTATCTCGAGTATTGTGGATGCATTAAATAAAATACTTGAAGAAGATAAAAAACAAGAACAGCCTTTATTTTTAAAAATATCCGATAATTTAATCATGGATATTGCAAGAAAAGTTGTTCAAGATAAGAAAAAAACTTTTCTAATCGGTATAACGGGTGAAAGCGCATCAGGGAAAACCGTTTTTGTGGATAACACAATAAAGGCATGTGTAAAAGATAAAAAAGACGGGATTTATACCGTAATCCGCTGTGATGATTATTATAAAGACACTTCAAAAGAACTTAAAGAAGCGGGCAGCTATGAGGAATTATTCAAAACGGGCTTTAGTTTTGATACGCCTGATGCGCTCAATTTGGACTTAATGCAGCAACATTTGGTTGCATTAAAAGAAGGTATGACAATAAAATCGCCGAAGTATGATTTTGTAACCTGCGAATCCAATCCTGACGGAGATGAAAAAACTCCTGCTAAAGTTATTTTGACAGAAGGTTTGTATGTCCTTAATGAAGGTATTAGAGATATTATGGATGTAAAAGTTTATGTATTTACTCCGTTGGAAGTTATTAAAGAACGCTGGTACAAACGCGCAAAACAAAGGGGTAAAGAGGGTGCTGCAGCTGATTTGCAATTTGCAGATGTTAATAAAACCGCGCAGGAATACATCAGACCGACTTATCAAATCGCAGATGCAATTATTAATGGTATGGTAAGCCAAGAGTATATTCAGGAAATTACGGATAAAATTTTTGTTGCTTTAAAAGATATTGTATATTAAATTCCTCAAACTTCTGTTTTTATATAAATTCTTGCCCGTGAATATCCGCAATATTAATTAGTTCTTGTTGCATTTTTTCAAGCAGTTCACAGCTTGTTAATATGTAGTCTGTGTTTTCACGATTTTGAACACTGTATGAAATGGAATTTTTTATTGTACAAAACAGAGCGTGAATTTCATTCGCTCTGTATAATATTTCTGATGATTGATTAAATAATGTTTTTTCGCCTGTATTCATATTTATCCTCTTTATATTTTTTAAAATATAATTCCATATTTGAATATAATATATCCATATATGGAAACATTTTATCCTATTTATTTTCATTTGTCAATAACTGATGAAAGCTATAATATATATATATGAACTTTAATGCAAAAGAACAAATAAAAGCGCTTACAGCTTTAAAGGGCTTGAATATAACCAAGTTAGCAGATATACTTACGTCTGCAACAGGAAGAAAATATACACTTAATTCTTTATCAAAGCGTATAAATAGAGGTTCAATAACATATAATGAAGTCATGCAAATTGCGGATTTGCTTGATTTTGATGTAAATTTTACTTCGAGAATTTAATAGGTTTAAATTGATTATAGAAAAAGGCAGATGCAATAGGGGCATCTGCCTTTTGGTTTAAAATGCTCTGTGGCACCCTGCACAATTTGTTTCCATGTAAATCGGTTGTACCGGTGCTGCGCATCCGCAATTTGTCCCTCGAATGAGTTTGACCCCGTGTAATTTTTCACATTTTGTCAATTTACGTTTTTGGCAGCGTTCAACCTTACATCCGCAGCCGTCACCGCCAAAACCTCGGCCAAAATTTGTGAACGGATTTAAGCTGCCTATTCCGTCATAACTCCAAGCAAATGCACCTTGCGGTATTGCTAAAAATGCCAATAGCGCAAATGTAGATAGTATCTTTTTCATAATGCCTCCTTTACTGAAACTTAGGTGTAACATTTTTAGTTTATAAGTTTTTATAAGGAGTTACATTACCCGTATTATTGTGGCTATTCATCACTTTGGGCTAAATAATTATGCTAAAAATTTATCAAGTCTTTCTACGGCTTCTTTTGTATTTTCTCTGCTGCCGAATGATGTCAGACGAAAATAGCCTTCTCCGTTGTTTCCAAAGCCTGACCCAGGGGTGCCGACAATTTGAACATTTTCAAGCAAATAATCGAAAAATTCCCACGATTTCATGTTATTGGGACATCTTAGCCAAATATAAGGAGAATGCTTTCCGCCGATATGCCATATACTGTGTTTTGTGAGAACATCAGAAATAAGTTTTGCGTTTTCTTTGTAGTAGTTCAAATTTTGCTGAATTTGTTTTTGACCATCAGGCGAAAACACTGCTTCTGCCCCTTTTTGGACAATATATGATACTCCGTTGAATTTTGTTGTCTGACGTCTTAACCACATTTTATTTAAACTCATATCATCAAAAATCAAGCTCTCGGGGACAACCGTCCAACCGCATCGGGTACCTGTGAAGCCTGCCATTTTTGAGAATGAACAAAATTCAATTGCACAAGTTTTTGCCCCTTCAATTTCATAAATACTTCTTGGCAAATTTTCATCGGTTATAAAACATTCATAAGCAGCATCAAAAAGTATAACTGCATTATTTTTATTTGCATAATCAACCCACTGTTTAAGCATATCTTTACTATAAACCGCTCCTGTCGGGTTGTTAGGAGAACAAATATAGATAATATCCGCTTTTAAATTCTCAACAGGCAGCGGCAAAAATTCGTTATCCGCATTTGCATTTATGTATACAATTTTTCTGCCGTTCATAATATTTGTATCAACATAAACAGGATAAACAGGATCAGGAACCAAAACCGTGTTATCCTTGTCAAATAAATCCAAAATATTGCCTAAATCAGATTTCGCCCCATCAGATATAAATATTTCATCATTATTTAATTCAACACCGTGCGATTTGTAGTAATTCTGAATCGCAGACTTTATAAACTCGTATCCCTGTTCCGGACCGTAACCTTTAAAAGTTTCTTTTACCCCCATTTCATCAGCGGCTTGTTTCAATGCTGACACCACGCTTTCACATAAAGGCAAAGTTACATCTCCAATTCCAAGCTTAATTATTTTTTTATCAGGATTGGCGTTAGCGTACTCACTAACTTTTTTTGCTATTGTCGAAAATAAATAGCTTTGTGCTATATTTTGGTAATTTTTGTTAATTTTCATTCCTTACTCCTTACTTAAACCTTAAAGAAATTATAACATAAACAACTTCTATTGCTTGTCAAACAGAAAAGCGCGTGATATAATCTTGAATAAGAACATAAGTGTAAGAGAGGTTTTATATGGCAAAAGTTTTGGTTACAATGCCCGATGAATTTTTAAATAAAGTTGACGGGCTTGCAGGGGTTGAAAAACTCACAAGGAGTGAACTCATAAGAGAAGCTTTAAAAAATTATATGCGCAGACTCTCTAAAAATCAAATAGAAAGCGCTTCAAAAAATGCACAATTATTGGATGAGATTTTAAAATAAATTACACATAAAAAGAGGTCGGATAAAAATCCGACCTCTTTAAATATTAGTATCTTGCCAGATATTTATCAATTTCCCATTGAGAAACATAAGTTCTGAATGAATCCCATTCTTTTTTCTTTGAAGTCATAAATTCGGTGAATATATGATCGCCAAGAGCTGCACGTGTTACAAGAGATTTATCCATCTGCTCAAGAGCATCCGATAAACTCCCCGGAAGGGAATCAATTCTTTGTTTTTTACGTTCTTTGGCTGTTAGCTTATAAATATTGCTTTCAACAGGAGCCGGAGGGTCAATTTTGTTTCTTATACCATCCATACAAGCTTCTAAAATTGCAGCAAATGCCAAATAGGGGTTACATGCCGGATCCGGTGAACGAAGTTCGACTCTTGTTGAAACTCCTCGTTTTGCCGGAACTCTTAATAATGCACTTCTGTTTGCAAGTGACCAAGCAAGGTACACAGGTGCTTCATACCCCGGGACCAAGCGTTTATAGCTGTTTACAAGCGGATTTGTAATTGCCGTAAAACTCTTTACATGTTTTAGTATCCCCCCTACAGAATATTTTGCGATATCAGATAATTGATATTCTGCTTTTTCATCATAAAATGCATTCTTCCCGTCTTTAAATAAAGAAATATTGCAGTGCATGCCTGAACCGTTTATTCCAAAAATCGGTTTGGGCATAAATGTTGCATGCAGATTATGTTTAGCAGCAATTGCCCTTACTGCAACTTTAAATGTTGTAACATTGTCTGCTGCCGTCAAAATATCTGAGTATTTAAAATCTATTTCATGCTGTCCGTCTGCAACCTCATGGTGAGATGCTTCAATATCAAATCCCATCTCTTGAAGGGTTAAAACAATATCCGAGCGAACATCTTCCCCTAAATCTTCAGGACCTACATCATAATACCCTGCATGGTCTTGAGTAACGGTTGAAATTTTTCCGTCCTTGTCTTTTGAAAATAAGAAAAATTCTGCTTCAGGACCTATATTCATTGAAAAGCCCATTTTTTCAGCCGCCTTCATCACGCGTTTTAAGTTGCACCTTGGACAACCCTCAAACGGAGTGCCATCAACATTATAAATATCGCAAATTAATCGTGCGGAATTACCGCCTTCGTGTTCTCTCCAAGGCAAAATCTGAAAACTTGTCAAATCAGGATGGAAGAACATATCTGATGTCTCAATACTTCTGAAACCTTTGATTGAGGAACCGTCAAGCATAATTTCATTATTCAAAACTTTATCAATCTGATCCGATGGAACAGTCAAATTCTTAATTTGACCATTGATGTCAACGAATTGAAGTTTGATAAATTTGATGTTGTGTTCAGCGATAAGTCTTTTAATATCGTCCGAAGTAAAAGTTTTACCGTCGCCCCTTTTGTGAGTAAATTCTGTCATACGTCCCTCTTTTCTGTTTTGCAGTCTAAACTAAAACATCCTTTGCTATCATAACAATACCGACCTGCTTTTGAGTCATCCCATGCTTGATTCAGATACTGCTTATAAAATTTACTTATATAGCATAAAATTTTATTTAAAAAAGGTCAAGTAAAGATTATATAAAGGATGTCCAATAAAAAGTATACTTAAAAAATACGTGAGAACAGGTTGTAAATTCAGAGCAGATATACAATAACCATATATTATTGTCTTATTGCATTAATAACATTTGTCGTTGATTTACCCTCAACAAAAGTTATGAATTCAACTTTTGTATTATTTTTACGCATAATATCAGCTTCAGGTAAAGTTTCCATCGTATAATCCGCGCCTTTTGTATATACATCTGGTTTTATTTCATCTAATAAATTTGCGGGAGAATCCTCATCAAACATTACGACATAATCAACGCAAGACAAGGCACACAAAATTTCAGCTCTGTCATTTTCATTATTTATGGGACGCCCTTCTCCTTTTATACTTCTTACTGATTTATCCGAATTCAAAAGTACTATACTATAATCAGCAAAAGATTTTGTTTTTTGCAAATATCTGACATGTCCGACATGTAAAATATCAAAACACCCGTTTGTTGCTACAACTGTTTTGCCGCTTTTGTGTAATTTTTCTACAAAATCTGCAATATGCTCTCTTTTTATAAGCTGTCCCATATTTATACCTCGTTTGCAATAATTATAGCACAACTTAAACATAAAGTTTGCTTATGTCTAATATTATTCTGTTTTCCTCAGGAGAAATATCATATATGGTTTTTGCGAAATCTTCAATATAAGATTTGTCAATTCTTTTATTTTTATGGCTTCTACTGACCTTTTCAAAATAGCCTTGTTTGTATAGTTCAATGAGTCTGTCTACATATTTTTGACAATTTTTTCTTGTTTCGGGATGTTTTCTTGCCCATTCATCAAATAGAATATTTGTTTTTTGCCTGTTAATTTCTGCCCCTGCAAGCCCATAATTAGAAAGTTTATTTGCTCCGCCGTTTTTCTTTGCAATCAAATGATCAACCGAGCAAATTCCGTTCATTAGCATATTTACACCGATTTTGTTATTATTTTCATCCGCATATTTTACAATAAATGCAGACACATTTTGTTTAGATGTCGGCAATTTTTCTGCCGTTTCGGAAAATTGTTGAGCATATTTTCTGTTTTTTAATTTTCTGGTGATTTTTTTTAATTCGTGAATAAATGATTTTCTTTCAAAACTTGCAAACGCTGGGAACCCGTGGATTTTAGCACTTGTATTTTCTAACAGACGGATAATATCCTCATTATTTCTCAATGGGGACACATCAAAAAATTTTTTAAATTCTGCAAGATTTGATGAATTACGCTTTAAAATTTCGGGGCGCATTTGAGATTCTAATTTCTTTTTTATATTTCTGCCGAATGCCCTGCTTCCTTTCGGCTCATTATGAAATATCCTGTTTGCAATAGAAATTAATTTATTCATTGAGTGTATTTCAGGAGAATTATTTTTATATTGCATATCTTCTCCGATACGTCTTAATTTATAGAGAAATTCTCTTTCACTAAAAGGCAATACAACAGGGTCATTAAGCAACCTTTTATTTGTAATATTCATCAATTCTGAGAATTCTTCATACAAATCTTTAGGTAAATCGCAGGCAAGACGCATGATTTCCTCAAATACAGGTTGTTGGGCTCTTAATAACTTCTTTTTATGCTCCGGATATATTTCTTTTAAAGTTTGAGAAAGAGTATAATTAGGATGCTTATGCGCAAATTTAGTTAATATTTTAAAAAACTCCTTATCAACCGGTATCATAGTATTTTCATATTTTGACACAATTTTAACTACTTTCTCCAACGGTTTATTAAATACCCCGTTTTGCTCCAAACGTTCAAGCGCTTTAGGGTCAAGAAGTATCAGCCCTGTGTACATATCAGGAATTCCATAAGCACTTAGGCGTTTTAATATATCCCCTCCATTAGAAACCCCGCTAAATGAAACCGTATCGCTCATTAATGAATTATTTGGACGAACAGAAATACTTGTCGATCTGTCAGATTTTAGTTCATAAGGTCTCGTAATTTTCTGCGGTACCGGATTCAAATAATTATAATTTATACAATGAATATTCATAAATGAATTAATACACAAGAATAAAATATTTTGCCAAAATATTAATAAAGTTTAACCAAGCTTGAAATTATGAATAATAGAATCAGCGGCAACATAACCGGTAGACCAACAATTTTGAAGATTAAACCCGCCGCAAAATCCGTCAATATCCAATACTTCACCGCAAAAATATAAACCTTTATATTTTTTGGATTCCATAGTTTTAGAATTCACCTCTTTTAAATCAACTCCGCCGCAAGTTACAACTTCCCCATCAGGTACAACACCGTTAACGGTTATTTCAAAATTTGTAAGCGAATTATATATTTTGTTTCTTGTTGCTCCGTCTATTGTGTAACACAAAGCATTGATATTGACTGATAAAGAGTTTAGCAAAAATTGCGCAAACGATTTGGGCAAAAATTTTGATAGCAGATTTTTAATTTCCTTATGCGGATTATCATTTAATAAATCCTGCAAATCAAAATCATCAGAGAATTTTAAGTTTATTTTATATGGCATTTCAGCTCTTGCCATTATTGAAGAAATCTTATATATCAGTGGACCCGAAATTCCTTTATGCGTAAAAATCACATCCCCGCAATAAGTTGTACGCTCTATTTTGCACTTTACATTTTTTATGCTCACACCTGATATCGGGGAGAAATCTTGTTTTGTTATAAGTCCGACAAGTGAAGGCTTAGGAGATGCAATGTTTATGTCAAAATTTTTAATCAATTCATACCCGTTATGTCCTCCGACACAAACAACTACATTGTCAAAAAAATATTTACTCTTATCTGATATAAGTTCATATCCTTGCACTAATTCATTTATTGAATTTATATTTTCATTTATTATTTTGCATTTTAGAGATTTTAGAAATTTCTCGCGCACATCTTTTGATGAATCTGATATGGGGAAAATCCTGCCATTATCCTGAGTATAGGTTTCAATCCCTATTGATTTAAAAAAGTCTAAAGTTTCATTTGTTCCAAAACGTGAAAACACAGAGTATAAAAATTTTTCGCCTCTGGGGTAATTCGATGCCAAAATTTTAAAATCATAATGCGCATGCGCTAAATTACATCTGCCGCCACCTGTTGGTAAAATTGTCACAAGGATTTTACCCTTATCAAAAATAGTAACATCAACTCCCGCATCTGATAAGAATTTGGCACACATACAACCCGCAGGACCGCCACCAATGATTGCAACCGTTTTATTAGAAATTGAAGTCAACTCTTGTGCCATATAAAAAGACCATTTCCGGATTTTCTAAATCTTCATGCATTTGAACAATAGTTTTATGTAAAACGGGATGTTCGTAATCGGCATTTAACTCAAGCATCGGGACAAGATTAAAAGCTCTTAAATGAACATACTTATGCGGAATGACAAGATTTTCTTCATTTATGACATCACTATTATAAAACAGAATGTCAATATCAATTGTTCTATCCTCGTAATCATTCCCCTGCTTATGTTCACGGCCTAATTTATGCTCAATTTCCTGACAAACTTTTAATAAATCCTGCGGAGAATATTTTGTTTTAATTTCTATAACGGCATTAACAAACCAAGTTTCGGTTTTCATATTCCAAGGCTCAGTTTCGTAAAATGCGGAACTGCGGACAATAGAAATTCCTTCATCCATACCCAACAAACTCGCAGCTTGTTGAACAAAACCAATCCTATCCCCTTTATTTGAACCTAAACTTAAATAAACTATTGCCATAATTAAATATTAAAATTTTTTATTTATGATGTCAACATTATAAAGAATAAATATTGTCATTTCACACTTAATGCGTAATCTGTATTGTAAGTCTTGGTTCCAAATTCTTTTTTTAACTCGTAAGTTGAGCTTATCCCCAACTATGTTTAATTTTGTAAGTTGGTTTTCTACCCCAACAAACTTGTTCAGGGTGAAATAGTATGTCGGCGTGGCAACGCCGACATAGAAACAGCCGGTATGGTGCAATTTTTTGCACCGAATTCTCTTCCCTTGGTAGGACTCTGCCGAGAGAAAGGTAACTAAATGTCACGTTTCTCGAGAGGTGGGAAGGGATGGGTTTCAAACAATACAGCCGTGGCAAATATTCAAAACCCCTCTTCCACCCCTACCAAGGGGAGGAAATAATAATGTCACACTAATTAGCGGGTTCTCATCCGCACCTCTCTTTACATTAATAAAACACCCTTTCAGGTGTTATTAAAAAATGGAGGAGGAGGTGGGATTCTGTCACATCGCTCGCCGTAAACAGCACTGCGCATTTTGCCTGTTGTGGCATG
>CACXFH010000092.1 GCA_902766975.1 uncultured bacterium
CTTACGCTGTTCCCAAGCATCAGCATTTTGGAATTCTTTAAATCTTCGTTTAGGGACATTCTTTTGTTTTGTTTTATACATCAAGCACCACCAAATCTTTTTTCAATTTCAGAAATTCTTTTGTTAATTCAATCAGTTGTGCATCAATGTCATCAAGAGTGTCTTTGTAGCGTTCGTAAAGAGTCGCGATAACTTCTAACTCTGACTGTAGCGCATGTGTAACAAGTCCTGCCAATTCATCCGCAACTGAGCCAAACCATTTTTTATACATTAGTTTCTCTATTTCCTCGTTGGTCAGGTTAGGTATTTTTTCTTGAACGGACTCTTTTAATCTCTTTTGATTGTCTTTTAATTCTTTGGTTATTTTTGATTTTTCATTAAAAAGTTTTTCTGCTTTTTTTAATATTTCTAAATCCGAAATATCTATATTCGGTTCAGAAATCTGTTTTTTTATTTTTGTACGGTCAAGTGTTTCTCCTGCTTCGTTTAAACACTCATATAAAATGTTGGACGAACCATCGCTTTCACTTTTTGTTTCGTCTGTGAGTTCTTCAATCGAATTTTCTATTTCTGATAATTTTTCATTTTTTTGTTTAATTTGGTTCAACTCATCTGTGAAAAACATTTGTTCAATTAAATAATTAGGAACTATGGCGCCAATCCATCCGTCTTGTTCCTCGTGTTTTTTATCTCCGCTGCCTTTTGTAACTAAATTTGGTACTCGCATTCTTCCTGCATTGTAAAAGCCTGCATCGCTAATTATATTAAGATCATGATTTAGACAATTCTTCCAAATGTCTGCAATAACTTGATAACCTGAATAAATATCAATATACGAATATTTATCAAGAATATGTTTAATTTCATCTAACATTTGTTTCTTCAAAGTAATACCTGTTGATATTGTTTGGTTTCCTTGAATTCCTTTTAAGATATTCCAATATTTTTGTAGAAATGATTTAGCTTCTTTGTAAAGTTCATCTTTTTTATTTATAACTATATCAGAATTC
The DNA here is from genome assembly GCA_902766975.1 of uncultured bacterium. Classification (GTDB taxonomy): domain Bacteria; phylum Cyanobacteriota; class Vampirovibrionia; order Gastranaerophilales; family Gastranaerophilaceae; genus Zag111. Next base: position 1,011 of record CACXFH010000092.1, read on the forward strand.
AAAACCTTTTCGGATAAAATTTCGGGAGGTACCTCCATTTCATAATATCCGGGTCTTAAGGTTTTAAAATTTTCAGATATTATATCAGGGACAAAAGATTGTAAAACTTGAAGATTTTTAATATTACTTTCAGGTATTCCGCCATATAAATTTGCATCGACATCTTCCGGAATTTCTTCATCCTTACTTTCTATATATCGAGGAATATTCAAGTTATATCCGTTATTCTCAATTTCTTTCCTGCTTGCACAGTGGCTATATCCTGCTTCTTCTTTTCTTTTTAAATATGTATCTACAATTTTTGCGATATCTCTTTCTCTCAGGACATTCTGTTTACCTTGTTTTACATAATCCTTAGAAGCATCAATTATCAAAACCGGATCATCAAAACGGCGATTTTTCTTCAAAATCATTACAATAACGGGAATTCCGGTATTGGTAAACATCCCTGCAGGAAGCCCAATTATAGTATCAATACAATTTTTTCTGACTAATTGTTCTCTTATTTCGCCTTCTGCTGCCCCTCTAAATAAAACCCCATGCGGTAGAACAATGCCCATTGCACCGTTTACATTTAAATGATATAGCCCATGGAGTAAAAACGCATAATCTCCTTTATTATCCGGTGGCAAAATTCCTCCTGTGAATTCAAATCTCGGATCTGTTCCTTTTAATCCGCTTTTGTTCCAATTTTTAGCAGAATATGGAGGATTCATTACTACGGCATCGAATAATACTCCGTTTCCGGGACGAGTTGGATCTTCAGGCCAGTCATCTGTTAAGGTATCCCCATTTTTTATGTCCATTTTCTCAGGTTGAACACCATGCAATAGTAAATTCATACGGGTAAGATTGTAAGTTGCAGTATTTTTTTCCTGTCCGTAATAATGTAATTCTATCTGCTTTTCTTCTGACAAATGACCGCTTACCGTCAAAAGCAAAGAACCTGAGCCGACGGCAGGATCATAAACGGATGTAATATCGGATGAATGTGCAACAATTTGTGCAATTACCTCACTTACATAATGCGGGGTATAGAATTCCCCCGCCTTTTTCCCTGATTCCATTGCAAATTCGCCAATCAAGTATTCATAAGCATCACCTATAATATCATTTTCTTGGAGTTCAACCATATTAAGATCTGCAAAAAGTAATATAAGTGCTTTAATATTGTCGCTTCGTTGTTTTAAATCAGAGCCGAGAGCAGTATCCGATAAATCTATACCTGTAAACAAACCTTTAAAATCATCGCTATTCTGTACTCCTGAGATATTTCTTTCAAATGCATTTAAGCTATTTGTAACTTTTTCAAGTTCAAATTTCCCTGCATTAATGTCTATTAACCAAGATTGATACAAATTTTCAGGATATATAGAATAACCGCATATTTGTTCTATTGTTTTTATAATAGGATTTTGCGCTTGCGGAGCATTAGGGTTTGACATTTGTTTTACATTTTCAAGATATAATTTCGCTAATTCTACTCCGGCGCCTTTTTCTCCGGACATATCGCTGTAAGTTTTAAGAGTTTTATCACTTAAAAATTTATAAAACATCAGTGCTAGCATATAATCCTTATATCTGCTTGCATCCATTGAACCTCTTAATTCGTTTGCACCATTCCATAAACGTCTCTTTATTTCATCTGATGTAATCATTTATCTCTCCCATATCCCATATTCAAAGTTTATCATGACATTTTGATCCTTGCATGTTTATTAAATATTGTAATATGCTTTGATTTAGAGTTCAGTGCATTTTGCTTTAATATCAAGAGCAATATCTTTCGCCTGTTTTTCTTTCATTCCGATATTTTTTGCTACTGCTAAAACGTCCTCTAAACTTGGATTTTTACCTTCCCCATTGATTGTTGTTGCGTGTTCTCCGTTGAATGATGAACTGTATGTTAAATCATACGCAGGTGATAAGTGCCATTCTTTTCTATTTTCGTCATAAAGAAAAGAGAAATTCTTTGAATGATCATCTCTGTTGTGCGCAAAAACATTGAAGCACATTAACCTGTACAATTGCTCAATATCTTGATAATTTTTTGTAAGTTCAAGAGTCAATTTCATCAAAATATTATAATCAAGATTTGGCAGGCGATGACTTGTTTCTAATAATCCGCTAACAGAAACCATATGAACTTTTTTACCGTTTTCTCTATCGAACCGTTTTATTCCAAAATATCCTGAACAAATTTTAGAATCGAAAAGCCGAGTTTCGCTCATTTTAATTCCGCAATCTTTAGCCACAAGCGAGTATTTGTATTCCTGCTCTCCAATGTTTTTCGGGTCTTGTGATGACGGAAATTTTATTATCCAATCTTCGTTATTGATTTTTGTCAAGATTTTCGGTCTTGCTCCACCTGAAGAACCGCCTAACTTAAATAGTTCATCCAAGTTATCAGAGCTTTGTGACTCTAATATTTTTGAACATTCTTGCGCAAGCTTGTCATAATCAGATTCTTGTTCTTGTGTTTCAAATTTATGTTCAGGCTTATAAGTCAAAGCCCCCATCCCGCTTTCTTGAACAACTGCAAGCCGATTTAAATTATCAATTTCACTTGGTCTGGCTTTGCATTATCAATTAATGACAAGTAAAAAAGCCAAAG
>CACXFH010000093.1 GCA_902766975.1 uncultured bacterium
AGTGAAGTGTGAAGTGTGTGCTTAAAGTTCGGTTTTTAAGTCCTCTATTTAAGCATCCTCGTGTTTACATGTATATAAAGTATTTTTTATATCTAAAATTGCTATATTCCGTATATATCGGTTAACAATTCTTTACATACAGCAACAAATTATGATGTATTACACAATAGCGGCTGAATACAATAATATCCAGCCGCTAATAATTTAGGCAATTATACGAAAATTACCATAATTTAAATATTGTAAATATTAATTTTAAACTTCAACAAACAATCTTCTTCCGACTATGTTTTGCTTTCCGTTATAATATCCTGCAAAATAGCCGCCCTTCACAGGTCTGTTCTGTGCATAATATTGATTTGAAAAATTTCTTCCGTTGTAGTTTACAAACGGATTATTGCCATACGGATTAGAAGATTCACGCACAACCGGCGCAGATACAATTTGAGGAGCTTGAAATACATTCGATAATAAATTTACTAAACCTGCCATACTACTGCCTTTCTACCCGTATTTTAATTATTAAAATTACTTTGTCATGATTATATCACTAAATTATTCCAAAATTTAATATAACTTAATAAAAATCGTATATTTTATGTAGTATAATCAAACAATGAACAAAGAAAAAATGAAAATATTAATAGTCGGAAGCGGCTCTGTCGCATCGGCACTGGCAAATAAGTTCAGCCGATATGACTATGTTGAAAAAATTTTTTCTACGGGGGGTTTTAGTTCGGATATTGAAGTAATCGACATTCGAGATGACGACTTGACAGGTCTTTTGATGTTTGCTTTAGAAAATGATATTGATTTGACTGTTCCTGTCAGCGAAAAAGCGCTTAGCGCTGATATAGTATCTTTTTTTCAGTCAAACGGTCAAAATATTTTCGGCCCGACAAAAGACAGTTGCGAATTTATTTTGAATAAAATTCTATGTAAAAAATTTTTGTATAAAATTCATGCTCAAATCCCAAAATTTGGGATGTACAATAAAATTCCCCAAATAAATGATTATTTGAAAAACTCGTCATTTCCCGTGATTATCAGAACCCCTCAAGCTGATTCCCCTGATGATGAAAAAATGGTTTGTCCTACAATAAAATCTGCTTGCACTTATGTTGATAAATTATTTATCAAAGGCGAAACAGACGTACTGATTGAAGAATACACATACGGGCATAATTTTACCGTTTACTTTATCACGGACGGATATAGCGCAATACCTCTGAACATTGTCGGTAACTGCAAGTTTTTGGATGAAAACGGCGGGTTGTACTCTGACGGTGTCGGGAGTTATTGCCCTGATTATAAGGTTAACCAAGGTACTATATCAAGAGTTTCAAATATTGTGTCAAATATACTTAAATCCCTTGAAAATCGTGATTGTCCTTATGTGGGGATTATGGGTCTGGAGTGTGTATTAAAAAGTGATGAGCAATTTATAGTTCAGGATATATTACCGTTTTTGCAAAATCATGATGCAAGAATAATTTTAAATCTTTGCGATGATGATTTGATAAAAATTTTCAATTCCTGTATAAACGGATTTTTTTCGGATGAATACGACTCAATAAAAACAAGTGAGCTTTCATCTGTTTCTGCGGCAGTATACTTTGAGAAAGAAAATATCAAATTGAATTTTGAAGATTTGTCTGATATTGATTTTATAAATATTAAACAAAATAATAATCAATATTTTTCAACAATCGGATTTAATTATACAATTACCAAAACCGCAAGTACAATTTCACGGGCAAAAAAATATCTCACAGAAGAAATTGAGGAATTGAATTTGAAAGATGCAAAATTCAGAAAAGATATTTGTGCTAAAATGGAACAGTAAAGAAAAGGAGAAATTTATATGTTAGATTTTTGTAAAAGACAATTGAATGAATTTAAGGCTTTTGCAGTGCGCGGAAACGTCATTGACATGGCTGTCGGTATCATTATAGGTGCTGCATTCGGTAAAATAGTTGATTCAATGGTAAATGATGTTATTATGCCGCCATTAGGGTGGTTAATGGGTAAGGTTGATTTTACAAATTTATACCTTACAATGCCTACAAAATTAGATGATTTAGGTAATATGCCTCATTATGATTCACTTGCGGCAGCAAAAGCAGCAGGCGCAGTTACAATTAATTACGGGGTATTTATTAATACTTTAATCAGCTTTATTTTGGTTGCTTTTGCAGTATTTTTACTTATTAAAGGTATCAACAAATTGCAGGCTGCAGCTAAAAAAGAAGAAGCTACAGAATCGGCTGCTACTCAAAAAGCTTGTCCGTATTGCTTTACTCAGATTGATATTCGTGCGACAAAATGCCCGCATTGTACATCTGAAATTCCTGTAGAAACTCAAAACTAAAACAGTTAAATTTTATACAAAAAAATCCCCATTTATTAATGGGGATTTTTTATAATTGTTCATTTTTTTATTATCCTCCGATAAAATGCGAGATTACAGCCATTAAAATAAACGCTGCAACACCGAAAATTAGCGGAAACATTACATCACTACCTTCAGAAGTACGTATTTCTTTTCTGTTTTTATCATTTTTACTCATTATTTTCTCCTTTTATTTCGGCGGTAAAACGCCAACACACCGTAGTCAGGCTGAAAGCCTAACTTACCTAAGTTCATAAAATAAATATCTTTTATGGAATTCAAGGAGCTCTTGCAGGAATTTCATTTTTTAAATGCTGAGATATATTATAAAATTCGGGATAAATATGTTTCGTTTTTGACAGATATTGTGCATAATTATCAAATGCCGAATTATTATAAAAACCTGTCAAATAAATTCTTGTGCTGCTATCGTCTTTTAGAGCAAGAAATGTCTCCGACTTGGAATTTAAACTGATAATTGCATTTTCGTAATTCTTAAAATCTACATTTATGAATTTTTTATGAGTAGTTTTAGTTTGAATATACTGAATCGGGGTATTAAAATTTTTGGCAGAATTGCTTATTTCTGACGCACCGGCGCATAAGAAAAATGATTGTACCAGTAATAAGAATAATATAAATAATTTGCGCATATCAAAATTATAGCACAACAAATTACAACCCGACTGTGTTTTCCAAATATTGTTTTACGAGTTCTGTTCTCTTTTTAGGATTGTTGTTATTTGAAACAATTTTATCAATAAATTTTACAATATTTTTTAATGACTTTTTACTTATATTTAGTTCAAGAAGTGTGTTCAATGTCGTATCCCAAGATTCCAAATCGGAATTATTTTGATACATAGGAACTTTATGCTTAGCACCTGCAAGAATAATTTTTTTTGCGAGGCTTCTTCTTTTATTTATTAATTTTTCATCAAAAACAGCATCCGTATCTAAATCCATACGATTAAGAAATACCTCAATCATATCTGTCACGCAATTTTTTGTTTTGATACCATGCTCATAAATCTCATCAAGTATTCGCAAAGTTTTACCAGCAAGAACGAAATTATTGGGATTTACGTAATCAAAAGTATAATATTGCCCCTTTTTACCCATTGCATTAAGTTGCGCAAAATCCTCTGCGATTCCGTCAAAACTTTTTTGAGGAAGGCTTGCAAATTTCGGTAAATAAATTTCATTATAATATTTCATGCATTCATCTTTTGTATGTTTTGCGGCAAAATCATCAGGAATCCCGACAGGAACGGATTTCCCTTTAGAATAAACATTTTTCATAATAATCATATCTTCGCCGTTATTATTAAATATTGTAGCAATTGCCTCTCCAAAATAGTGCTTTAATCCGGAGAACTTACCTTTTTTAGATACTTCTATTCCTCCGAATTCCGGCTCAAGTTTTTCATTCCCCCTTTTCAGAACATAATAATCATCAATTTTATAAACAGTTCCGTAAAATCCTGAACCGATTTTTTTGTCCGGATGTACTTTTTTATCATACATGTCAGCGAAATCATCTAAAAGCCTGCTCTCGCATTGCCTTGTGATTTTCGGGGTTGCCAAGGCTTTTTCAAGTTTTTTGCCAAATACTGATTTGTAGCCGGTAAAATTTGGGGATGCATAATTGTTTGAAATGCTTATATTCATAGCTATATTAAATCCGGACAAAAATATTTTTGCTAATATTGCCATTGCCTTGTTGCCTTATGGACTTATAAATTTCGTTATTATATAATTCAAATATATTAAAACCCTCACCTGCATTTGTATCACTCACAAGTTCGTGAACAACTGCTCCCTTTCCCAAAGGTAGAGAGGGTATGGCGAAAACAAAAGAAGGCAGCATAAAATGAAAAAATTTTTACTTATTACGGCAATTTTATTATGTGCTAACATGGTCTGGGGTGCCGGTGCGCAAGTATATAAACTTGACAACGGTCAAACAGTTATTATTCAGGAAGTAAAAAATAATCCGATCGTAACGATTGATACCTGGATTAAAACAGGTTCAATTGATGAAGATGACTCAAATAACGGAGTTGCACATTTTTTGGAACATTTATTTTTTAAAGGTACAAAAAATCATGCCCCCGGAGAATTTGATAAAATTCTTGAAACAAAAGGAGCAATTACAAACGCTGCAACAAGCAAAGATTTTACACATTATTACATAACTATTCCGTCTAAAGACTTTGATTTGGCGATGGAATTACATGCCGATATGCTTATGAATCCTATGATTCCGCGTAATGAAATGGAAAAAGAACGTAAAGTTGTTTTGGAAGAAATAAACAAAGATTCTAATTCGCCCCAAAAAAAATTGTATGAAAGCATTGACTCAATGCTTTATACTTCTCACCCGTATAAAAGACGTGTGATAGGTAAAAGCAATATCATTGAAACTATAACAAGGGATAAAGTTTTGGAATTTTATAATGAGCATTATTCCCCTTCAAATATGGTTACTTTGGTTGTCGGTGATGTTGATACAAATTATGCCCTTAATAAAATTAAAGAAGTATTTAACGGAAACATTAAAAAAACAGAAAAGAAAATTTATCCCAAAGAACAACAATTAACAGAACAAAAAAAACAGGTCGAATATATTGATACCCAATCGGGATATATGCTGATAGGATTTCGTTCAACTCCGATTACCGATAAAGATTCTTATGCGATGGATGTATTGTCAACCATATTGGGTGAAGGTCGTTCTTCCGTTTTGTATCAAGTGTTAAAAGATAAAAAACGTCTTGCATTTTCTGTTGGGGCAGGCAATATGACCTATAAGGATGATGGGATTTTTTATGTAAGCGCAAATTTTGAACCGGATAAATGTAAATCCGTGCAAGATACTATTTTCGATGAAATAAAGAAAATTCAGAATAAAGGTGTAAGTGACGAGCAATTAAGCCTTGCAAAAAATATTATTGAGCGCACAACTTATTATTCAAGAGAATCAGTTTCAAATATTTCTAATGAAATCGGTTATACAGTTGCGCTAACAGGGGATATAAAATTTTATGATAATTATTTGCAAAATATTAAAAATGTTTCTGCAGATGATGTAAAGCGTGTTGCCAATAAGTATTTGGGAATTAATAGGAGCGCTGTTTCAATTTTACTTCCCGAGGATAAAAAAAATGTTCCCGTTACAAATAAAAAATATGAAAACAATGATGCCAAGCTTATTAGTGAAAATTCGCAAACTCAAAAATACCGGCTTTCAAACGGGGCAACGGTTTTATACACAAAAAATGATTTTAATGACATAATTGCCGTCAGTATAAATGTAAAAGGCGGGCAACTTATGGAAAATAAAGCGGGTGTCGCTGTTGTAACAGGAGCTTCGCTTTTAAAGGGGACAAAAAATTATTCTCCTGTTGAGCTTTCACAACTTTTGGAGGATAACGGAATAAAAATTGTACCGTCAGTCAATGCAGATATATTTTCAATTTCTGTTTTAACAACAAAAGATCAATATGAAAAAACCATTGAATTGTTAGATGAAATAATTAATAACCCTTCATTTGATGAGGTTGAAATAGGTAAAATTAAATCTGACAATTTAAATCAGATTAGAGCAAACAAGGATGTTCCGTTAAAAGTAGCTCTGGAAAAATACCGAGAACTGATATTCCAAAACAGTCCGTATACAATTTCGGCAAACGTCCTTGAAAAAAGCTTACCGAATATAACAAGAGAAGATATTGTTAATTATTACAACAATATAATGGCACCATGCAATATTGATATTTCAGTAAACGGAAATGTAGATAAGGACGAACTGATAAAAGATTTAAGCAATATATTTTCAAAATTTGAAAATACCAAATCTTTTGATTATTCCCAATATGCAAAGGTTATATCAAAACCTAATGCCCCAAGAATCTCCTCTCAAAAAATGCCGACAACAGAAACAGCATGGATTATGTTAGGTTGGCAAACCGATGGAATTACAAACGAAAAAGACTATGCAGCATTGCAAATTATAGATTCCATTTTGGGCGGCGGTATGAGTTCAAGAATGTTTAAAGATTTACGAGAAAAAGAAGGACTTGCCTATCAGCTGGGCTCAGGCTTATCACCTCATGTTTTAAGAGGCAGTTTTGTTCTTTATATCGGTACAAACCCCGATACTCTTGATAAGGCTAAAAAAGGATTATTTGATGAAATTTATAAATTAAAAACCGAATATGTAGGAGATAAAGAACTCAAAGATGCCAAAGAAAAGCTCATAGGTAATTACGTAATCGGATTGGAAACAAATCTCGAAAAGGCGTCCGCTATAGGGCAATACGAAACCATGGGACTTGGGTACGGTTTTAAAGACAAGTACATAGATTTGATAAACAGTATTGCGGATACAGACATCATAGAAGTCGCAAATAAGTACTTCAATGACAATTATGTCCTCTCAATTGTATCAAAATAAATCCTATTAAATATAAGATTTTGTTCTGACAAATTTCAATTCGTAACCCAAAATTTGTCCGATTAATTTAGCTTCTTCGTATTTTAGCGTTCCTCTGGACAGTTTTTGAGAAATGTTTGATTGAGTACAACGTTTACCCGTAATCCTGCTTATTTCATCTGCGACTTTTGTAATCGTAACATCACTTTCTGCAAGTATAGTTTTAATATCGGTTTTTACACTCATATCTGCCTCAAAAGTATATTGACATATATGTGATAAAAAAGTAAAATGCATTAGTATATAGGAATGATTATTATATTTTAGTAATTACAATTTTAATAATAATTTACATAGGAGATATAAATGAAACATAAACGAACAATACTGATTGATTTAGACGGGGTTTTAAATGAATATAAGGGTGACTATGACAAGAATCATATTCCGAATATAAAAGAAGGCGCTTTGGATTTTTTGCAAGATTTAAGCCAAAATTATGAATTATATTTATTTACAACAAGAGATATAATAAAAGCGCAATCATGGTTAGTTGAGAAGAAGATAGAAAAGTTTTTTTCGGGAGTAATTAATCAAAAAATACCGGCATATTTGATTATTGATGACCGATGTGTATGTTTTGATGGGAATTTTAATTCGGTGCTATCAAAAATAAAAAATTTTAGAATTTGGTACAAATAAAAAGCCGAAAAATTTTTCGGCTTAAGTAAGTAAAAATATGATTAAGAATTAAGAATAATTATTATAATTGACTTCCGACTGCCTTATAAAGTGTAATATAATCTACAAGGCAATTTATTTTTTGGTCTGCAACCAATTTATCGGTTGAAAGTACATTTTCTCTCAGCTGAGTTAAATCAAGATTTGAGATTGTTCCTTGTTCGTATTTTGCATTACTCAAATCAAAATCTTTTCTTTCAAGTTCTGATTGAAGTTTTGTATCTTCATACTTTTTATTATCGTGTTCAATAGTTGTCAAAGCATTATTAATTTCCTGAATTGCTGTCAAATTTGTTTGATAATAATTGTTTAAAAGTCTTTCATAAGTATCTTTTTTGAGCCTTAGATTAGCAATTCTTTTTCCCCCAGTAAATATAGGAAGATTTGCCCCTGCTGCTAACGCAGCAAGTGCACCTTTTGTCGAGAATAAACTTCCAAAATCGGAATTCAAAAATAACGCAAGACCGGTAATATTAATTGTGGGTAAAAATTCTTTTTTAGCGACCCGCACATCAATCCCTGCTTTTTCAATCATTTTTTCTGCAGTAATATAATCAGGTCTTTGAGCAATAATTTCTGATGATATTTCTGTCGGTATAACCCCGCTGAAATTAATATTGTCATAAGAAATCCTTGCTAAAGAATTTGCCTTTTCAGGACTTTCACCGATTAATACACATAATTGATTTAGCAAAATATTTCTTTGTTTTTTGTATTCTGTCAGGGTTGTTTGACCTGCGATAAAAGCTTTATTTGCTTTTACGGTGTCTGAAGTGGATGTTAAACCTTCTTTGTTTCTTAACAGCATTAAGCCATAAATAACTTTTCTATCAGCAACAATTTGTTCCTGAAGTTCAATCATTTTATCAAGTTTTACAATGTTGAGATAGGCAGAACCAACGGCAGATGCAATACCTATATATGCGCTTCTTTCATCCTGTAATGCTCTTTCATAATCTTTTTTAGACATTTTTGTTTTATCGTGATTTTTTAAAAATATATCAGCTTCGTAATTTACAAATCCGGGAACCGCAAAATTCCAATCTGCACTTGTCCTCCCCGGCAATTTTGCCAGCGCAGGCGCAAAGCCGACTCCTGCAATAGGAAGTTCATTCCCAAATTGTATTTTTACGACCTGATAATATTCATCAACCGCTATGGTTGCCATTTTAAGCGAATAATTCTGTTTTATTGCTTTATCAATATACCCTGTTAATAAGTCATCATTGAAATTAGCCCACCAACCATAATTTACATAATCATATTTAAATTGGTCACTTTTCTTTCTCATTTTATGAGTTTTTGATATTGAAACCTTTTTTACTTCCGGTTTAGAAACAGTTTTTGCCATACAGGCAACAGGTGTTAAATCGGTTAACACAAATCCTGTCAAAAGTAGTGTAATTAGTATCTTTTTCAATGTTTTATTCCTTCTATAAAATATTTACTTGCAAATTTTATGACAATATGATAGCATATTATTGTTGCAAATGCAACACATTAATTTTGTAACATAACAGATATAAAAAAATGCTAGAAGAAAAACATTATATAAATTCGATTTACTATCAGCTGGAACTTACCGCCAAGTATTGCAAATATCTTGGTTCCCAGCTTGTTGCTAAAATAGGTTTGCCTATATCGCTTGACGAGGTTGTTACTCTTGATACTCTTGCTATGAACGGGGATATGTGCCAGCGGGATTTGGCGAAGATTATTTTAAAAGATCGTCCCTCTACAGGCAGGATTTTAAACAGTTTAGAAGAAAAAGGATTTATCATAAGAGTTGCTGACACTAAAAACAACAGACTCATAAGGAAAATAATTCTGACAGAAAACGGGAAACAAACTCTGTCACTAATTACATCAAAAATAAAAGAATATTTGCAAAAAATTCCTCAGGCTTTGTCTTATGAAAAAATTGATTATCTAAAAAAGTCGGTGAGTGATTTTAGAGAAATTTTAAAACAAGAAGTAGAATTAAATATATAAGAGGTATAAAACATGGAAGAACAAAATCAAATTGGACAAGTTGTTGAAGAACAAGAACAAAAACCAAAATCAAAAAAAATAAAAAGAAGAATTGCGCTGGTATTTATTGTAATACTTCTGGTTTGTGCAGGGATATACATTGTAAATGAAATGAAATATGAATCAACGGATGATGCCTATGTAGAAAATATTTCGGTAAGCGTTGCTCCCCGTGTTTCAGGACAAATTGAGAATGTTTATATTACTGATAACCAATTTGTAAATAAAGGCGAATTGGTCGCAACAATTGACAGTGCTGATTATAAAGTGAAAGTTGATCAGGCGGATGCTAATTATGAAAGAATTAAACTTGACCAATCTAACGCAAAGGCAAATCTTACTGCAGCTGAATCAAATATTGAATTAGCAAAAAAAGATTTGGACAGATATACAAATTTATACGCACAGGGTGCAGTGTCAAAACAAACTCTCGATGCTGCGGAAGTTAAATATAATAATGCAAAAGCCGGATTGACCCAAGCTCAGCAGGCATTATTATCAAACGATAACAAAACCGTTGCTGATGCGAATTTAGCAAATGCAAAAGCTGCAAAAGATAAAGCTGATTTAGAATTATCTTATACCAAAATATATGCTCCGCAATCCGGTACGGTTGCATCAAGAAGGGTTGAAAAAGGTATGTATGTAAATGTCGGAACTCCTCTATTTTCTCTCGTACCTGAAGAAGTTTGGGTTGTTGCGAATTTTAAAGAAAATCAATTAAGAAACATGAAACCGGGACAAGCAGTTGATATTAAAATTGACACATATCCGGATCACATATTTAAAGGCAAAATTGACAGTATTCAAAGAGCATCGGGTGCAAAATCAAGCTTATTCCCGCCTGAAAATGCTGTAGGTTCATTTGTAAAAATTGTTCAAAGAATTCCTGTCAAAATTGTATTTACAGAAAAAATTGACAAAGAAAAATATAATGTAGTACCCGGGATGTCTGTTGTACCAAAGGTTCGTGTAAAATAATTTATTCTGCGGCATCAGAGATATCTCTGATGCCGCCGGATTATAAAATTTCAGCTTGTCACGATTATGATTGTGGGATATATTTGCATAAGTAAAAGGAAATAAAATGTCTGAACAAACAATAATAGAAGATGAAAATAAATATTTACCCGAAAATCCGTGGTTATCTTGCGCTCCTGTTTTGTTGGCTGTTTTTGTCTTCGTTATGGACGGAACTATAGCAAACGTTGCATTGCCGCACATGGCAGGTAGTTTTTCGGCGACAAGAGATGAAAGTATTTGGATTTTAACCAGTTATCTTATTGCTTCAGGGATTATTATTCCGTCAGTTGATTTCTTTTCAAAATATTTCGGGCGTAAGAATTTTTATATAATAAGTATTTTATTATTTACCATTGCTTCTTTTCTTTGCGGAACGGCAAAAACTTTAGGGCAAATGGTATTTTACCGTATCCTGCAAGGAGCAGGCGGCGGCGGTATAGTCCCGTTATCTCAGGCAATTATGATGGAAAGTTTTCCAAAAGAACGTCGCGGAACGGCTATGGCGCTGTTTGGTATGGGTGTAATTATTGCTCCTATCGTCGGTCCGATGCTTGGCGGATGGATTACGGATAACTGGACTTGGCCTTGGGTATTTTACATAAATGTTCCTCTGGGTTGCGTTGCTGCCGTTTTGGCGAAAAAATTCCTTTTCAACCCGCCTTATGCTCAGCGTCAAAGCGGAGTAAAGATGGATTGGTTCGGGTTCGGATTGTTAACACTATGGTTAATTTGTTTGCAGGTATTTTTTGATAAAGGGAATAATGCTGATTGGTTCAATGCAACATGGATATGCTGGATATTTACAATTTCTTGCCTTGCAGCTATCGGTTTTTTTGTATCTCAAGCTGTAAGAAAAAATACTCTGGTCGATATCAGCGTATTTAAGAATAAAGAATTTATGGTCGGTACATTTATTCAGGTTGTCATGATGGCTGTATTGTATTCATCTGTTGCAATATTACCTCAATTTTTACAGAGTATGATGGGATATACGGCGTTTTTAAGCGGACTTTCAATGATGCCGCGAGGATTAGGCAGCTTAACGGCAATGGTTATATGTGCCCTTATAGCTGATATTGTTGACAAAAGAAAAATGGTCATTGCAGGACTTTCTCTTATCGGTATAGCAGGTATATCTTTTGGATTTTTAAACCTCCAAATTGCAACAATAAATATTATGATTCCAAATTACCTTATGGGGATGGGTATGGGATTATCAATGATTCCAATCATAAACTTATCAATGGAAACATTATCTAATTCTCAAATGACAAACGCATCAGGTTTACAAAATTTATTTAAAAATATCGGAGGTGCAATAGGTACATCACTTGTTGCAACATTTTTAACCCGTTTTGCACAGGTTCACCAATATATGATGGTAGGTAAATTGTCAGACTTAAACCCTGTTTTTGTTCAAAAAATTCAGGCTACTACGGCTGCTTTATCCCAATATACAAGTGTTGATGTGGCAAAATATATGGCAATGTATTCCCAATACGGGACATTGATTAAACAGTCAACCTTGTGGGCGTTTATGGATTCATTTAGAATCTTCGGTCTTGCATGTTTTTTACTTATTCCGTTGCTATTTTTATTCAAAAAGAGCAAAAGTCGAGGATAAAACTAATCAAAAACTGCATATTCAACTATATCTTTTAATATAGGGTCATTTTTTACCGAGTTTAATGCATACGCTTCACCTACACCATATTCCTCATAGTCATTCCCGACATAATTTAATCCCTTTTTTACAATTATAATATACATATTTAAAAAATAAATCAATCTAAGTTGTATTATCAGTTGAATGGTTTAAAAGTCAAACAGTTTAAACTGTAAGTTGGGCTTTTAGCCCAATACAGCATTGTTGGGGTAGAAACCCCAACTTACATATTGAATGGTTTAAAGGTTGAACAGTTTTATACGGAGTAAATACGAATTTCCTCTCCTCTATTTGGAGGATAAATATATTAAACTTTTAAAGTTATAAAAAATCAGACCGTTATTAAGAATATAGATATGAGAAACGAAAGTTTTTCATACCTCCTCCCCAAGTCTGGTAGCCGTTTTTTGAAAACGGCTTTTTTTTATCTCTTGACAAATTCCAAAATATAAATATCATGAGCATGTCGTTATTTTGGAGTGATGGATTATGATTACAAAAGAGGTAAATGATTGGATTAAAAAGGTACAAACCGGCAATTATTCTTCTTGGGACATTATGGAAGAATTTGCAAAGTTTTCAAAGCATCTGACAAAGGAAGAATTTTCTCAAATTACAAAGCGACTAAAAGCCCATGTAAAACATTAAAAGATATGTTATAATATTAATATAGCTTTTAGAGGTTTTTTGCATGTCTTATTATGATGAGTTATTGAAAAAGATTCCAAAAATCAAGAAAATTTTGGATAATGACACCGATTACACTATTTATCACTACACGAAGCCTGAAAAACTCTTAAATATATTATCCGGTGAAACAATACGATTTTCAAATGTTCTTTATCTTAATGATAAAGAGGAAGTTGCTTATTCATACAAATTGATTGTGAAACTTGCGCAAGAAAGCCAAAATTTGAATGACGATCTTTTCGATAAAATAAAAAATCACTTTGATAATAAATATAAAAATATAATTGACGGGAATGATGATTTAACAAACAAGCTTGAATATTTTACAACATCATTTTCATCAGAAAGCGATAATCTGACTCTTTGGAACAATTATGCAAAGGGTTTAAATTATACCGGCTATAATATCGGGTTCAATAAGAAAAAATTTATAAAGGAAATGACTGATAAAAATTATCTGCCCATATACGGCAGTGTGATTTATGACAGAGAAAAGCAAGTCAAAATAATTAAAAGTATTTTTAAAAAATGGAATACAATGTTTGAAAAAGCCCTTATGTCAAAGAAAAACAATAAAATAAAATTATTTGATATTTTATTTGAGCTTATTGATGTATTAAATATAGTCAGTATTTTCTTTAAAAATCCTCAATTTAAAAATGAAAAAGAGTACAGAATTGTAATAGTCAATGCATTTGGGACTCCGGATTGCAAACCGACAAAAGTGGTTGAAAAGAACGGACTTTTTGTTCCGTATTTGGAATATCATTTTGAAAAGAGTTCCGTAAGTTCTGTCAATATCGGTCCGACATTTGACGAAACGATTTTCTATACAAGTACCAACAGAATGTTACTCAATTTTGGGTATGAAAATATTGAAGTTGTACGTTCAAAAATTCCACTGAGATATTAATTCGATGTCAAACATTTAATTGCTTTAATTTTGTGCAATAAAGACGATATAACTTTTTATCACTATATTTCTTCAAGAATAAGCGTAGGTTCAGGGATTGAAGTTTGATATTCAATATCCAAGTCAAGATCTTGCGCTTTTTGCTCATCAGCTTCCGATTTTTTATCCATGCCTAATCTTTTATATACCTGTGAACGTTCATAATACAAACGGTTTTCAAGTAAATATACACTGTCATCTTCTGATTTATTTATCAATTCGTTATATATAGAAAGAGCGTCTTTATATTTGCCTATATTGTATAAAAATTGTGCCTTGTCCCATAGTAGAGAATTTTTCACCCCGTTATCGGATGTCTTTTTTATTTCTTCATCAAAGTCTTTTAAAGCCGAATCATAATCACTGAGAATATATTTTATATAAATTTTATTATCAAAACTCATACTTTTATATTCATCATCTTTTAGCTCATAAGATTTGTCAAAATCTTCGATTGCACCTTCATAATCCCCGTTATAAAATCTTGCATAGCCTCTGAGCGAATACCATCTTGCATCTATCGGCAAAATTTTTGACCATATTGTTGTCATTTTAATTGCATCAGGATATTTCCCCTGCTCAATTAGATTTAATGAAGTTTGATAAGGAGAACCTATGCAAAAATATATTCCGAAAATTATAACAAGTAACACGAAAATTTTTACAATTTCCAATTTAAAATCTTTATATGATTGAGTTTCAATAACATCTGAAGATGGGAAATGTGTTTTTGTAAAATTGCCAAAATGTTTAATCAGGTAAAATTCAAATATTTTAGATATTAAAGCAAGCACAATAAACGGCAAAACAACAGCAAAAATAATAATAATTATCCTTATAATTTTATCATTAAACAAATCATAATGAGGAAAAATTAAACAATAAATCAAAATAAGATAAGACAACAACACAGCAACCGTCGAAAATCTTTTGAAGTTTTTAATTACCATCCTCAAAGAATTGATATCTTCATTTGAAAATACCCGATTATATTTGTAGCCCGCAAAAGTATTATTAATTGACTTTATAACCGTTTCATTATTCTGCGATATGCTGTAGAAATTCAACGGAGAATGTTTATATAACCATTGTAAAATATTAATCTTTGCCATGCGGTTTAATTTTATATTCCTCTTGAGAGTATTATATAATAAATGTTTTTATGTTTTAGTTAAATTTTTTGCATAAATTCCAAAAGCTATATTACTATTGAATTTTGGCAAATTACAATTTTAAAAATCTCTTAATAATTTGTAACAACCTGATATTAAACACCTATCCAGTGCAAATTTCCTATAATTAAACCGATAATTGCGGAGACCCCTAAATAAAAAATCGGGTCACGTTTTTTAATAAATCCGGAAATTAAAAATACGATTAAGATTAATGTCCCAATTAAATGCAGATTTGCAGTAAATACAAGTTTTATCCCGACAGCGGACAACAACGCACAACCTGCAGGTTTTAAAGCTTTTACAACTCTTTGGATATACAAATTTGATTTAAACCTGTGAAGAATCTTAAATACTATTGAAACGATAATAAAAGACGGCAGCATAACAGCAAAAGTTGCACTCAGAGCTCCGACAATCCCTGAAGTTGTAAACCCTGCATAAGTTGCCATATTTACACCCACAGGACCGGGAGTTAGTGATGCAACCGCAAGCATGTCAGTAAGCTGACTTATACTGTACCAATGAAATTTTTCCGCAATTTCGTATAAAAACGGTAATGTAGCATATCCCCCGCCAAAAGAAAATACCCCTATTTTGAAAAATTGTATAAATAACAGAAGATAAATATTAATCATTTTTTATCCTCCTGCTTTTAATAAATTGAGTGATAAGTCCCACTAAAATTGAAAAAATTACAATTATCGCAGGAGAAAATTTACCCGACAATGCGAGGAGTAAGCATACAATATATATTGCCGATGTCCACTTATCTGTAATGCAAGAATGCCACATTTCTTTTACTGCGAGAAATAATAACGTTATAACTCCAATCCCGACACCCCAAAATATGTAATTTACACTTTTAAAATGCACAATTTCTGTTAAAACAGAAGCAAGCAAAATAATTGCAACAAATGCCGGCAATGTAACACCGACAATCGCAGCAATTGCACCTTTTGTACCCAGAAGTTTACGTCCGGTAAATATAGCAACATTTGCAGCAACAATTCCGGGGAGGCTCGTACTTATCGCATAATATTCACATAATTCATCAGATGTCAGCCACCCTTTTTTTTGAGCAAGTTCAGAGGTCAATAACGGCAAAATCACATAACCGCCACCTAAAAGCAATGCCCCAATTTTAAAGAATACTTTAAATATTGAAAAAAAAGACTTATCCATAAATTTATTATACATATACTGCAATTTAAACCATTTTTGTTAATAATTGTTAACAAAAGGCAATTTTTGAAACATTAAATACTTTATATAAGAGTAAGGGTTATATTAATTATTTTTGGTAGGAAAGGTTATTACAATGGGGAATGAATTATCAGTACAAACAGGTAGCACCGCTGCAACAACAGCTTCTATGCCAATTAATATGGCAATGCCAATGTACAACAATTTTGGTTTAAACAGTACAAGCAGCGTATTTAATTCTGTTTTCAACGGAAAAAATTATGACAATGACATGATGATGCCTGATTTCATCAAAACAGGAAATCTGACGGACGAACAAAGGGCAAGCATTTTCGGACCTTCAAGTTTCCCTCAGGCACAGACGCAACAGGCTTATCAGCCTGCCTCAGCACAAACTCAATATCCGCCGCAGCAGCAACAGGCAGCTCAACCGTCATTCAGCGGTCAAACTCAAGGGCAACAAC
This sequence comes from uncultured bacterium, assembly GCA_902766975.1. GTDB lineage: Bacteria > Cyanobacteriota > Vampirovibrionia > Gastranaerophilales > Gastranaerophilaceae > Zag111. Next base: position 16,776 of record CACXFH010000093.1, read on the forward strand.
TTACTCAGGAACAATTAGCCCTGTATTATAACGATCTTTTGGCTAAAAATCCGAATATCAGAATAACAGAAAAAGGTAATATATATGAAGTGACGAATACAGGGAAAAAAGCCGGAATTTTAACAGGTATAATCGGCGGACTTGCAGGCGGAGTAATGAAACTTTGCAAAGGCGAAACACTTGCAAAAGCATTTAATTTAAAAAGTTTAGCAGTAAAACTTCCCGTTTTGGCAATTGCCGGATGGGCGATTGGCTCGGCACTCGATGCATTTACCAATAGTTCAAGCGCAAAACAGGCAGACGAATTATCTCAACAAGTATAAAATACCCCTTTCTTTAAAATATAACCCTATATTCAAGGACGAGAATGAAACCTCGTCCTTTTTTTTATTCTTTATCGTTCAATTTTGCTTTAAGTCTTGCTTTCGCTCTGGCAATAGATGCTTCAATACGTTTTGAATCCATTTTAGCATTAGCTTCTTTTAAGAGTCTGCGCCCGCGTTCCAGAGATTCTCTTGCCCTCATTTCGTCAATTTCATCTCCCGGTTCGGCAAGTGTTGTTAATATGAGGCATTCATCATCTTTAAATTGCAAAACCCCACCCATAGTTGTAAAAGACTTTGTTTCACCGTCTTTTTTTATTTTTGTAACCCCAATATCAAGTGCAGACATCATCGGAACATGTCCTTTTAAGATGCCAAATTCACCATCCACACCTTTTGTGTAAATTTCATCGACTTCACTGTCAAATACAACTCTTTCCTGCGTTATTATTTTTAAATTCATACAAATACCTGCTTAATATATGTCATTCAGTGCCGCAAAACAGGAGATTCTTCGCTCCGCTCAGAATGACAATCAGAGGCGAAGACTCATTATAATTATTCTTCCATGCCTTTAGCTTTTTCAACCGCTTCATCAATTGTTCCGACCATATAGAAGGCTTGTTCGGGCAAATCATCATATTTGCCTTCAATAATTTCTTTAAATCCTTTTACGGTGTCGGAAATTTTTACGTATTTCCCTTTGTTTCCGCTGAATTGTTCTGCTACAAAAAATGGCTGAGATAAAAATCTCTGTATTTTTCTTGCTCTGTTCACGGTTTCTTTATCTTCTTCGGATAATTCATCCATCCCCAAAATCGCAATCAAATCTTGCAAATCTTTGTATTTTTGTAATATTTCAAGAACTTTTCTTGTAACTTCATAATGTTCTTCCCCTACAATATTAGGATCTAAAGCTCGCGAATTTGATTCAAGCGGGTCAACTGCTGGATAGATACCTAAAGATGCAATTTCTCTTGATAAAACCGTTGAGGCATCTAAATGAGAGAATGTCGTAGCAGGAGCAGGGTCAGTCAAATCATCTGCAGGGACATAAATTGCCTGAACTGATGTGATTGAACCATCTTTTGTAGAAGTAATTCTTTCCTGCAATTCTCCCATTTCTGTTGCAAGTGTCGGCTGATAACCGACAGCTGACGGCATACGACCCAAAAGTGCCGATACTTCGGAACCAGCCTGAGTAAATCTGAAAATATTATCAATAAACAAAAGTACATCTTGTTTTGAATAATCTCTAAAATATTCGGCAGCCGTAAGAGCGGATAGACCGACTCTCATTCTTGCTCCCGGCGGTTCGTTCATCTGCCCGTATATTAGACCGACTTTGTTTATTACTCCGCTTTCTTTAAATTCATTCCACAAATCGTTTCCTTCACGGGTTCTTTCACCAACACCGCCAAAAACTGAAACTCCGTTATGTGCCATTGCAATGTTATGGATAAGTTCTTGGATTAAAACTGTTTTACCAACACCGGCTCCCCCAAAAAGACCTATTTTACCACCCTTTTGATAAGGTTGAAGAAGGTCGATTGCCTTAATGCCGGTTTCAAGAATTTCCACATCCGTATTTTGATCAACAAGTGCGGGAGCATCCCTGTGAATTGGCAAATAAGTATCCGTTTCAATCGGACCTGCATTATCAACAGCATCACCGGTTACATTTAAAATTCTGCCTAAAATTGCATCACCGACAGGAATTTTAATAGGTTCATTTGTATTAACAACTTTCATACCTCGTCTTAAACCGTCAGTTGATGACATTGCAACTGTTCGAACTTTGTTTGAACCAAGCATTTGTTCGACTTCGGCTACGATTTTTTCACCGTTATCATTGTATATATTCAGCGCCGTGTATATTTTAGGCAAATTCCCGTCAGGAAATTCAACATCAATAACCGGTCCGATAATCTTTGTTATTAACCCCTCAGAAGCAATCATTGTTTCCATATTCACTCTCCATTAAATTCTGTTTGCAATATTGCAACAATATTATTATACAATGAACAAAACTTTTTTACACTTATTAATTTTGATATCAGGTATATGAAATTATCTCATTCAATTCTCACCCTTAATCCTTCCCTAATCGTGGAGAAAAATTAATTTAACACACATTACTGTCCCTTCCTTAAATAAGGAAAGGGATTTATGACTATATTTGATGATTAAATGTTATATGTTATAATTTATGAATGAAAAGATGTTTTTGGGTTGATGAAAATTCACAAATTTATAAAGATTACCACGACAATGAATGGGGAGTACCGAAATATGACGATAGAGATCTTTTTGAGCTTCTTATTCTTGAGTCATTTCAAGCCGGTTTGTCTTGGATTACGGTATTAAAAAAAAGAGAAGCTTTTCGCAAAGCATTTGACAATTTTGATGTCCAAAAAGTTGCCAAATATGATGAGAAAAAAATTGCAGAATTATTGCAAAATGAAGGAATTATAAGAAGCAGAAGTAAAATTAATTCATCCATTCTTAATGCCAAAATTTTTGTTGAAATTCAAAAAGAATTTGGTTCGTTTTCAAAATATATTTGGGGTTTTACCGAGGGTAAAATTATCAAAAATAAAAACGATAAATTTGAAGTTTCTACCTCACTATCCGATAAAATTTCAAAAGATCTTAAAAAACGTGGAATGAAATATGTAGGAACGGTAATTGTTTATTCTTATCTACAATCAATCGGCATTGTTGATGATCACGAAACTACTTGCTTTAAATATTAAAAAGGCTTTTATTCTCAAAAAAAATATGGTAAAATTAAATTAGAGAATAGAGGAATTATGTATGGAAGTAAAAGCAGTAATATTGGTTATTGATTCAATGGGTATCGGGGCAATGGATGATTGTGCGGAATTTGGTGACATTCCCCAATGTAATACGTTAAAACATGTTTGCGAATTTAATGAAGGTTTGAACGTCCCTAATATGGAGGCTTTAGGGCTCGGACATTTAGGAGATTTTAAAGGAATTGCCAAAATTGAACCCCCCAGAGGATATTGTGCAACTCTGCTTGAAAAATCCAAGGGAAAGGATACTACAACAGGGCACTGGGAAATTGCGGGTTTAGTGTCAAATAAACCGTTTGCAACATTCCCGAACGGTTTTCCTAAAGAACTTATCGATAAATTTATTGCAGAAACAGGTTGCGGGGGAGTTTTGGCAAATATTCCCGCAAGCGGTACTAAAATTATTGAAGAATTGAATGAAGAACATCATTTGACGAAGTTTCCGATAGTTTATACTTCGGCAGACAGCGTATTCCAAATTGCACTTGATACTGATTTGATTCCTCTTGAAACATTGTACCAATGGTGTGAAATTGCAAGGAAACTTCTTGATGAAGGGGATTATAATGTAGCAAGAGTAATCGCGCGTCCATATAAAGTTATTGACGGCAAACCGACAAGAATTTCTAAAGACAGACGAGATTATTCAATGGTGCCTAAGCATACATTTTTAAATGAATTAAAAGACCGTGGAGATAAAGTAGTTGCAATCGGTAAAATTGAAGATATATTTTCAAAATCCGGTATAACCCATGCCATACATACCGGTTCAAATAAAGAAGGTTTAGAATTAACCCTTAAAGCAGTCAAAGGGGAGTTGCCGCTTGAGGATATTGCTTATGAAAAAGGTAAACAATATAATGATAAAACTTTGATATTTACAAATCTTGTGGATACCGATATGTTGTATGGTCACAGAAATGATGCAGCCGGTTACGGCAAAGCAATAGAAGAAATTGATACTTATATTAAACCTATAATGGATGCGATGAAAGAATACGATGCACTTATAATTACTGCAGACCATGGTTGCGATCCTTGTGTTCCGGGGACAGATCATACAAGAGAAAAAGTTCCGTTCTTATTTTACGGTAAAAAAACAGTTCCCAAAACAGGCGGTGAAAATTTAGGTGAAATTTTAGGTTTTGATTATATTGTTCAAAATATAAAAGATACGTTATAATGGCAAAATTTATATATGTTTTGACTATCAATTCCCCACGATACAGCAGGGACTGAAAAGAGGGATTTTCAAACAAAGCATTAAATTTTATAATACTCCTTAGTTTCAATTTGAAAATAAGGAGTAATATAAATGGCAAACTTAAAAGAAAAAATTCTGCAATCATTGAGAAATACAAAACAAGTCGAAACTACGCTAAATACAATTGCAAAGTCTCAAGAAAATTTATTAAAAAACTATTCTAATCCTGTTTTTAATAAGAAGGATAAGAATAAGATTTTAAAGAGTTATTCTAACTTGCAAGATGTTGGTAAATCATTGTATAGATACAATACATTACAAGAACATAATTATTTAAATGATGCTGAAGAAGAAAAAGGAAATATTGAAAGCAAAGTATTAAAAGGTGGCGTAAGCTATAATAAATATGTTTGGCATTC
>CACXFH010000094.1 GCA_902766975.1 uncultured bacterium
GAAAGAAACTACACCACAACTAAAAACAAAAAGACATTAAAAGAAAGAATGGAATTAAACAAATATTGTCCAAAATGCAAAAAACATACAACTCACAAGGAAACAAAATAGTAAGTGATTAAGTGAATAAGTCAATAGGTGAATAAGTTCGTATAATATAATTGAATAAATAAGCTTAATAAATATTTAAAGGACTTAATCACTTATTTACTCAAACACTTATTCACTCTAATATGCGTCCTTAGTTCAGTTGGTAGAACGTCGGTCTCCAAAACCGGATGTCGAGGGTTCGAGTCCTTCAGGGCGCGGTTTATAAACATAAAGGAAAAACTTATGAATGATGCAATGGAATCAATAAAAACATATTTCAAAGGTGTAAAAGCCGAATGGGGCAGAATAAGCTGGCCCGAACGCAGACAAATTGTTGCGGAAACAATATCCGTAATGATTATTGTTTTTGTATTCACTGTTGCAATTTATTGTATGGATTTAATATTTAAAGGGCTTTTAAGTCTGGTAAACAAGGTATAACCAAAAATTTTATAAAGGTGGCTTATGACTAAGAAAGAAAAAACAATGGAAGAACAACTAAACGAAGATATCGCAGCTGAAAAAGCAGCGCAAGAAGCGGAAGTTGAAGAACATGATGCAAAGAAAAACAAGAAAAGATGGTATATTGTCCATACTTATTCAGGATACGAAAACAAGGTTAAAGTAAACCTTGAAAAGCGTATTGAATATATGAATATGGGTGATAAGATTTTCAGAGTTGAAGTTCCTCAAAAAACTGTCGTTCAAGTAAAAAGCGGCAAGAAGCAGGAAAAAGAAGAAAAGATTTTCCCGGGTTATGTTCTTGTTGAAATGATAATGGACGAAGATAGCTGGTATGTTGTAAGACACACTTCAGGTGTTACAAAATTTGTCGGTTCGGTCAAAAAACCGATACCTGTTCGTGAAAGCGAAATCAAAAGAATCTTGCACCGCACATCATCGCAGGTTGAAAAAGTTGAACTTGACGTTAAAGTCGGAGACAAAATCAGAATTGTGTCAGGTCCGTTTGCAGACTTTGATGCCGATATTATTGAAGTTTATCCTGATAAATCAAAACTTCGTGCAAATGTTTCAATCTTCGGTCGTGAAACTCCGGTTGAATTGGAATATAATCAGATAAATAAATTATAAGTGTCATGCTGAGCTTGATTCAGCATCTATCAAAGCCTATCAAACTGATAGACCCTGAAACAAGTTCAGGGTGACAGGGCAAACAGATTGCGTAAATTCGCACCAAAGGTACACACAAAACTGTGGAAGAGGTCGAGCCTCGTTATTACCACAAAAGGAGAAAAAAATGGCAAAAAAAGTAGTAGGAAAAATCAAACTTCAAATTGAAGCCGGAAAGGCAAATCCGTCACCTCCTGTTGGTCCTGCATTAGGTCAACACGGTGTTAACATCATGGATTTTTGTAAACAATTCAATGCAAAAACTCAGGACAAAGCAGGATATATTATTCCTGTTATCATTGATGTATATGAAGACAGAAGTTTTACTTTTGTAATCAAATCCCCACCTGCGCCCGTATTGATTAAAAAAGCCTTGAATTTACCTAAAGGATCTGCGGTTCCTAACAAGGATAAAGTAGGCGAAATCACAAGAGCGCAATTGGAAGAAATTGCAAAAACAAAAATGGATGACTTGAACGCTACAACTATGGAAGCTGCTGTCAAAATGATAGCCGGTTCTTGCAGAGCAATGGGCGTAACGGTTAAAGATTAGTACAATTCAATAATGTCATCCTGAACTTGTTTCAGGATCTCATGTAGAACATTGTTGAATGTGTATTATAAGGAGATGCCGAAATAAATTCGGCATGACATTTAAAAGTAAAATTGCATGGAAGGACAAACGTCCGCTAACACCACGAAAGGAAAATTAAAATGTCAAAATTAACTAAAAAACAACAAAAAACTCAACAGATGATGGAAGGTTTCACTCAACCTGCAACTGCTGTTGATGCCATAAAAAAATTACAGGAAATTTCAAAAGAAGTTTCAAAATTCAATGAAACAGTAGAATGCCACATGAGATTAGGTATTGATGTTCGTCAAGCTGACCAGCAAATCAGATCAACTGTTGTATTACCTGCAGGTTTGGGTAAAACAGTCAGAGTTTGCGTTATTGCAAAAGGTGCTAAGGCTTCTGAAGCAACCGATGCAGGTGCTGATTATGCAGGGGCAGAAGAAATCATTGATAAAATTTCAGACGGCTGGTTTGAATTTGATACATTGATTGCAACTCCTGATTGCATGGGTATGTTAGGTAAATTAGGTCGTGTATTAGGACCTAAGGGCTTAATGCCAAACCCAAAAACAGGTACCGTTACGATGGATATTGCAAAAGCTGTTAAAGATGCTAAAGCAGGTAAAGTTGAGTACAGAGCCGATAAACAGGGTATGATTCACTGTCCTATCGGTAAAATTCAATTTGCACAAGAAGATTTGATTAAAAACTATGCCACATTAGCTGATGCAGTTTTGAAATCAAAACCGTCTTCTGCAAAAGGTACTTATGTTAAATCAGTTTACTTATCAACAACAATGGGACCGGGGATTAAATTAGATCCTAAAACCTTTGCTGCTGAAGTAAAAGAGTTGGTTTAATATAAAAAAATTAAAGTTGGGGTTTCTACCCCAACATTGATTTTAGATTTACAGGGCGGGGTTGATACCCCGCCTTTAAAATTTTTTTTTCTCTGTTTAGTGCTGTTTTAATTGATTTGTTGGGCTGAAAGCCCAACTTACAAATTCAACCGTTCAACCATTCAACTAAAATCTATCCCCTCCTAACCTCCCCCATTAGGGAGGAACTGATACAAACCCTTCAACCCTTCAACTATTCAACTAATATACAAGTTAAACTTTTTGCAAAATTGACAAAAATTGTTAAAATAATTATTATGAAACTAAATTAGCAGGAGTATTAATTTGTCTGTTGATAGTAAGTTAAATGAAGATATGGTTCGCCCTTGGGGGTTTTACCGTGTAATAGCGCAGGGAAAAAATTATGCGGTAAAAATTTTGCATGTTAACGTGGGGCAAAAATTGTCTGTCCAATCTCATAAATACAGAAGTGAACATTGGGTTGTGGCAAGCGGTAAAGCGCAAATACTTTTAAATGACAAAACAATAATTTCAGAAGTAGGGCAAAGTGTTGATATTCCGCTTGGTTCAATACATTCATTGCAAAATCCGTATAATGAGGATTTAGAAGTTTTAGAGCTGCAAATGGGCGAAATTATATCAGAAGATGATATTACAAGATATTCAGATATTTATGGCAGGGCTTAAAGTTCATCAAACGGTGAAATTTTTACTTCTCTGAAACCGTCGTTGAGCGCATCCAAAGGCGATTTTTTAGCCAATACCGCATCGCTGATTTGAAGATTAGAAACTAAAACTTCATCGGTTGAGGTTCTATATGCAAGATGTGTCGGGCTTTTACCGTCTTTTAGAAATGTTGTCGGAATTTTTAAATAGTCGAGTAAGTCAACAAATTTGTTCCAAATATCTTGGCTTTGTTTTGAGTTTTTTGAACCAAGTAAAATCGCTTGTAGATTTTTATCCTTTAAATCGATATTATTTCTAAGAAATTCGAGTACATTTGAAAAAATATGATTATTTTTATTAAGTGGAATAAGATGCATTAAAAGAGCTTTGTCCCCATTTGTTATAAGACAGGCAGTACAATCGCAGACCCTTTGAGTAAAAACATCTTTTCCTATTCTGCTTGAGCTAATTGCCCACGGATAATCTACTAAATTATCACGATTTAAAGAGGAGGTTATTTTATTAAAATCCTGCCAATACATTGGAACTATTTTTGATGTAAAAGATATTTCGGTCATGATTAATTTATAAAACAGTCGATTCTTCGGCTTGTCATTCTGAGCCTTTAGGCGAAGAATCTCAAATTATAACACCTCAGAATGACATTTTAATTAATTGTAATAAAACCGAAAAAATAAAAATTTGCGCAGCTTATTTTTCATGAATAAATGTAAAATAATTGTTAATAAATACTGCATAATTTATAATTTAAAATATAGAAGTGTAAATGAAAGAAGGAGAGATATATGATTAAAAAAATCATTGCGTTAATGGCGCTTTTTATCACATCAATTGCTCCTGCTTTTGCAAGTGAAGCGGATTTAGTTGTTCCGAGTATCAAGACTATATCTCCAAGCAGTTATACGTTGCTTCTGATTGGTCTTGGGATTTCCGTTATCGGACTTTGTTTCGGGTTATGGAAATTTTTGGAGGTCAAAAAACTGGATGTTCACTCTGCAATGGCAGCTGTAGGCAACACTATTTTTGAGACTTGCAAAACATACCTTGTTCAGCAGGGTAAATTTTTACTTGCATTAGAAATTGTAATCGGTGCATGTATTGCCTTTTATTTCGGTTACTTGCAAGAAATGGGTGTTGGAGGAGTTTTAACAATCCTTGGTTGGTCAGTAATCGGCATATTAGGTTCTTATGCGGTTGCCTGGTTCGGTATCAGAATGAATACTTTAGCAAACGCAAGAACCGCATTTGCATCTTTAAAAGGTAATCCTTTGAATATTTTAAATATTCCTTTAAAAGCAGGAATGAGTATCGGTGTTCTGCTGGTATCAGTCGAACTTATTATGATGCTTATAATTTTACTTTTTGTTCCGGGCAAAATTGCGGGTGCATGCTTTATCGGGTTTGCTATCGGTGAATCTTTGGGTGCTTCGGCACTTCGTGTTGCAGGAGGTATTTTTACCAAAATAGCTGATATCGGTTCCGATTTAATGAAAATTCAATTTGGGATTAAAGAAGACGATCCTCGTAACCCCGGTGTAATTGCAGATTGTACAGGCGACAATGCAGGTGATTCAATCGGGCCGACAGCAGACGGATTTGAAACATACGGTGTAACCGGTGTCGCATTGGTTAGTTTTATATTGCTTGCTGTTTTAGGTGCAAAAAATCAGGTGCAATTGCTGGCATGGATTTTTGTAATGCGATTTTTGATGATTGTAACATCTGTTGTCGCTTATGGTATAAATGCTTTGTGGGATAAATTTGTTTATTCTAAAAAAGCAGAAAAATTTGATTTTGAGGTGCCTTTGACAAGGCTTGTATGGATAACATCAATACTTTCAATCGGTATGACATACGCAGTAAGCTGTTGGCTTCTAAATCCGTTAGGACATGGGATTTGGGCGATTTTAGCTACAATTATATCCTGCGGAACTTTGGGCGCTGCTCTTATTCCGGAATTTACAAAAATATTCACATCTCCAAAGGCTAAACATACTGAAGAAGTAGTAACAGCATCCCGTGAAGGGGGAGCATCTTTGACGATTTTATCAGGTATCGTTTCAGGGAACTTCTCAGGTTTTTGGATTGGTACGGTTATAGTATTTTTGATGGCTCTGGCTTATGTTGCAAGCACATTTATACCTGAATCATTGATGCAATATTCTTCGGTATTTGCATTTGGTCTTGTCGCATTCGGATTTTTGGGTATGGGTCCTGTCACAATTGCTGTTGATTCATACGGACCTGTAACAGATAACGCACAGTCAGTTTATGAATTATCGCTGATTGAAGATATCCCAAATGTCGGAGAAGAAATCAAAAATCAATATGGTTTTGATGCGGATTTTGAAAATGCTAAAAAATATTTGGAAGAAAATGACGGAGCAGGAAATACTTTCAAAGCAACTTCTAAACCTGTATTAATCGGTACGGCGGTTGTTGGGGCAACTACAATGATTTTCTCATTGATATTGGTTATTCAAAATACTTTGGGAATTAAACCCGAAATGATTTTGAACTTGCTAAATCCATATACGTTGCTCGGTTTGCTGATGGGTGGTGCCGTAATTTATTGGTTTAGCGGTGCTTCTATGCAAGCCGTCACAACGGGTGCTTATCGTGCGGTTGAATATATCAAAGAAAACATCAAGCTTGGAGAAAGCGATGAAAAAAGTGCAAATGTTGCAAATTCAAAGGAAGTTGTAAAAATTTGTACTCAATATGCGCAAAAAGGTATGATAAATATTTTTATCGCATTATTTACATTTGCTTTGGCTTTGGCATGTTTATCCGCTCCGGCAGAAAAAACACAGCTTGCGGTTTCATTCTTTGTAAGTTATTTGATTGCGATTGCAATATTTGGGTTATTCCAAGCTGTATTTATGGCAAATGCAGGCGGTTGTTGGGATAATGCAAAGAAAATCGTAGAAGTCGATTTGGCTGAAAAAGGTACTCCATTGCACGAAGCAACGGTTGTCGGCGATACTGTCGGGGACCCTTTTAAAGACACATCTTCAGTTGCGATGAATCCGATTATCAAATTTACAACATTATTTGGTTTACTTGCAATGGAAATTGCAATTAATGAAAACTTCCGTCAAATTGCACCTTATGTCGGAATTGTATTTTTGATAATTGCATTAATTTTTGTAGTACGTTCTTTCTACGGAATGAGAATTCCTTCAAAGAAATAATTTAACCAATAAATAATTATCTCAAAAAGGCAGTAAAATATTTGCAGATTTTATTGCCTTTTTATTTTGATATTTTATTGTATTACTTGAAACAATGCACTAAATTTGTTAAAATCACGATATGGAAAATATTGTAGAAAAACTTAAATCTTTAGGATTTAATTCATATGAAGCAAAGGTTTATATCGCCTTATTAAAAAAATATCCCGCAACAGGATATGAAGTTTCTCAAATTGCTGATATCCCTCAGTCAAGGGCTTATGATGCTTTAAAATCGCTTGCGGGTGAAAATATTGTGACAGCATCCGATGATAAGCCTCAAAAATATATTCCTATAGCGCCAAAAGAATTAACTCAAAGATTTAAAAGAAAAATAAATTCAACAATAGAGTATCTTGAAAAAAAATTGCCCGACGTGAAAGAAGATTATAATGAGCCGTTGCATACTGTTTCAGGTTATGAAAATAATCTTGCTAAGCTTAAAGAAATTATAAAAAATGCCAAAAAATCAATTTATATTGAAATTTGGAAAGAAGATTTTAAACATATTGAAAAAGAGCTAAGAGCAGCTTATGACAGAGAGGTTGATGTAAAAATAGTTGCGTTGGGCGAATTTACCGCAAATTTTGGACTTGTATACCAACATGCGGGAGCAAAGGAAATTGAGCATAATGCAGGCAGTCGTTTGGTATATATTCTTGCAGATATTCAGGAAGGTTTGTTCGGTAAAATTGAATCAAATACAACTTGGACAAAAAATATTGATGTTGTATACCTGCTTTTGAATTTTATAGTTCACGATATGTATCTTCTTGATGTCGGGCTGAATTTCCCTGAACAATTAAAATACTTCTATGGCGCCGGAATGAAGAAGCTTAAAAACAAGATATTATCCCGTGACGGAGTGAATATTCATTAATTAGAGTACTGTTCCGATGCCTTATTCCCCTATTACCCTGTTACTAATAAATTTGCATTTCTTCATGTTCTTGTTATTATTGAACTATGAAAGATATGCTAGACCAAATATTACAAATAGAAAAAAAGTATAAAGAACTTGGTGAAACTTTGTCTGATCCTGCCGTGATACAGGATTATAACAAGTTCAGAGATTTGTCCAAACAAAGAAAATCAATGGAAGAAACGGTTGAACTTTATTACGAATGGAAAAAAGCAACAGATGCCGTTGAGGACGATAAGCTTTTACTTCAGGAAGAAAAAGATGAAGATATGAAGGCAATGTTAAAAGCCGATATTGAAGAAAACGAATCAAAGCTTCCCGATTATGAAGAAAGAATGAAACGTCTGTTGTTGCCCCGTGATCCTATGGATGATAAAGATATTATGCTTGAAATTCGTGGTGGTGCAGGCGGTGATGAAGCAAATATTTTTGCAGGTGATTTGGCAAGAATGTATTTGAAATTTGCCGATAAGCAGGGTTGGAAAACTCAAATTCTATCAAAAACCGAATGTGAAGCCGGCGGATATTCCGAAATTATTATTTCTATCCAAGGGGATTCGGTTTATTCAAAATTAAAATATGAGTCAGGTGTTCATCGGGTTCAAAGGGTTCCAGAAACCGAATCTCAAGGCAGAGTCCATACATCCACCGCAACAGTAGCTGTTATGCCTGAAGTCGATGATGTTGAAATTGAAATTCGTCCCGAAGATATTGAAATGTCAACTGCTCGCTCGGGCGGTGCAGGAGGTCAAAACGTAAATAAAGTAGAAACCGCAGCCCGTTTATTTCATAAACCGACTGGGATAATGATTTTCTGCACGGAAGAACGTTCTCAATTGCAAAATAAAGAACGTGCAATGCAAATTTTGCGCTCAAAACTTTATGATTTGGAAGTTCAAAAACAAATGCAGGAAATAACAGACTTGCGCCGTTCTCAAGTGGGGACAGGTGACCGTTCGGAACGTATCAGAACATATAATTTTCCGCAAGGTCGTTTGACAGACCACAGACTCAATCACAACTTGAATGTTTGGACTGTTATCGACGGAGATTTGGATGAACTTATCAATATGCTGATTGAATATGACCAAAAATTAAAGTTGGAAAAACTTGCACAACAAGGTTAATAAGAGGACAAAAATGACAGAAAGACGCTGTGCGGGTTGTTGGCAAATAAAAGACCGAAAAGATTTGATAAAAATAACTCGGACTGCTCAAGGGTTGATTGTAAATCCAAATTCGTTTACATTTGGCAGATCTGCATATCTTTGCTATAATAATTCTTGTATAGAATCAGCTTTTAAGAAAAATAAATTGGCAAAATTCTTAAAAACCCCTATACCAACTGAGTTGAAAGGACAATTATTGAATGAGTTACGAAACAATTAGGATAAGTGAATTAGCAAAAGAACTGGGCAAATCAAGTAAAGAAATTATAGAAAAACTTGATGCAATGGGCATTAAGGGCAAGACCCATTCAAGTACGGTAACTCAAGAGCAGATAAAAAGATTAAAGGATTTTATGTCAAACGGAGCAACAAAAGCAAAACCAAAAGCATTTGTGGTTAAAAAAGCAAAAGTAGAGGAGAAGGTAGCAGCAAAAGAAGCTGCCAAAGAAGAAGCAAAAGAACGTAAAGAAGAATTAAAAAGGGCAATAGAAAAACCGATTGTTGAAAAGGTTCAAAGACCGAAAATAGAAATAGTTCGCCGCTCTGCGCCAAAACCTGTTCAGGTTGTCGGTAAATTGGAAAGGCAGGAGCAAAGACCTGACAGACCCTCAAGAAAATTTGATAAAGATTCTAAATTCCAGCCAAAACGTGAGGGTGTAAAACCTTCGGGTTCAAAAGATTTTGGAGCTAAAAAGCCGATTGAAAGAAGAATTATTCCGCAAGACATATACGAAAATAAAGGCGGTGCCGGTAACAAATTCGGCGGAAGCAAAAATTCAGGCAAGAAAAAAGAAAAAGATTTCAATTCCAAAAAAGAAGAACAGGAAATGATTTCTCTTGAAAAAGCCGCTGCTCAACACCATAAAAAAAGAACTCAAAGAACGGAAGAAGTTGAAGAAGTAAAACAAATAGTTGTGACTCAGGCTATGACTATTGCCGAATTATCGGAAAAAATTAAAAAAACTCCGGCAGATATTGTTAAATTCCTTATGATGAACGGGGTTATGGCAACCGTAAATCAATTAATTGATGTTGATGTTATAAAGAAAGTTTGTGCAGAATATGAACTTGAAGTTCTTGAAGAAGATTTGGATGCTTATGTAGAAGAAGAACTTAAAAAAGAAGAAGAAAAGAACGCTCTTGCCAATGTTGATAAAAAATTGCTCAAGAAGCGTGCTCCGGTTATCAGTATTATGGGGCACGTTGACCACGGTAAAACTACATTGTTAGACAGTATCAGAGCATCAAAACATAAAATTGTAGCAACCGAGGTCGGCGGTATCACGCAATCAATCGGTGCTTATACTGTTTATCTTGGTGATAACAACGATAAAAAGATTGTATTTTTAGATACTCCCGGGCACGAAGCATTTACGGAAATGCGTGCAAGAGGGGCACAGGCAACAGATATTGCGATTTTGGTTGTTGCGGCAGACGATGGTATAATGCCTCAGACAATTGAAGCGATTAATCATGCTAAAGCCGCTGAAATTCCGGTGATTGTTGCAGTTAATAAAATTGATAAGCCGGGAGCTAATCCTGATAGAGTACTTCAACAACTGACAGAACACGGACTTGTTCCGGAAGATTGGGGCGGGGATACAATTGTTGTAAAGGTTTCTGCTTTGCAGGGTACCGGTATTGATGAATTATTGGAATATATCTTGCTTGTGGCTGATGTTCAGGATTTGAAAGCCAATCCAAAGGCTGAGGCTTCGGGTGTGGTTATAGAAGCAAATCTTGATAAGGGTAAAGGACCTGTTGCGACGCTTTTGGTGCAAAACGGTACATTAAGAGCCGGCAATTGTATTGTTGTCGGTACTGCTTGCGGTCGTGTCCGAGCATTGTTATCCGATAGCGGTGAACGAATACAAAAAGCTGAACCTTCCACCCCTGTTGAAATTTTAGGGTTGTCTGAAGTTCCTCAGGCGGGTGACAGGTTCATGGTCGTTAAAAATGAAAAAGAAATGAAGGCTATAACTGCAGAACGTCAGGAAAAGGCAAGAGATAAGAGATTGGAAGCAATGCTTCCTGCCCATATAAGAAAAGAAGCTGTTGCCGGCGATGATGCAATTCCTCAATTGAATTTGATTATAAAAGCAAATACAAATGGTGCGGCTGAGGCTGTCTCTCAGGCTATTGCTCAAGTTGAATCAAAAGAAATTTCCACAAAAATTATTCACGTTGGAGTCGGTGATATTTCAGAAGCGGATGTTATGCTTGCAGCAGCATCAAATGCATTGATTTTAGGTTTTACAGTAAAAGAAGATTCAAATGCGCTTGCGGCTGCTGAAAGAGAAAAAGTTACAATCAAAAAGTATGATATTATCTATCAGTTATTGGAAGATATTGAAAAGACTTTACTTTCATTACTTGATCCTGAAATTAAAGAAGTCGAACTTGGTAAAGCAGAAGTAAGGCAAGTATTCAATATCGGAAAAACAGGCAAAATTGCCGGATGTTATGTTCTTGAAGGTAAAATTGTCAGAGATAAAAATGCAATTATTCTCCGTGACGGAGTCGAAATATATAACGGTGCGATTGAGCAGCTTAAAAGATTTAAAGATGATGTTAAAGAGGTTGCTCAAGGCTTTGAATGCGGTATTTCGTTCGGCAAATTCAATGATCTTCAGGAAGGCGATATAATTCAGGTATCCACGACTGAAGAAATTGAAAGAACATCGTTGTAATTAACAGTACAAAATTAGGGATAAAATATGAAAATAGAGCAAATAAATACTTATAATCCTAAGTTTCAGGGCGCAAAAATAAGTAAAAAAGCTTTTATACCGGTGATAAGCAGAGGGGAATCTTATCCGCCCCAATTCAAATTTATGCGTAGTGTAAGAGATATTTTGGGTGAAATGTTCCCAAAACTTGATCCTGATTATGATATTTTTATCGGAGGCGGTGTAGAAAAACCTGCAAATACTTACACTCACAAATTGATAGATAAAATTTTAATGGCATTGCGCTGATTTTCTTTACAAATATTTACTTAATAGAATTTTTTGGCAATTTTTTATTTTTTTGTTTTTTGTTATAATTGCAAGTGGAAGGTAATATGTGTATGATAGATAAAATATCTTTTGCTGATAATAACAAGAAATACTATCTTAATAATGCTCCTTTGAGTTTGAATTCAGGGGCTTCTACTTTTACACATTCTTATCTTGAGCATTCCGATTTAACCCCAAAGCAAAAAGCTACGGTACTAGCTACTTCTGCTCTTGGCATGGCTTTACCTTTGGCATTTTGGTGTAAAAAAGCAGGTTTTAGTTTAAATCCTGCAAAAATATTCAAATCTCCGCTTGATCCTTTCAAAAATTGGGCATTGTTTAAATACAAACCTGTAGACAAAGTTTTGGAATACGATGATGCAGCTAAAATCATATCAATTGCAACAGGTTCTGTTGCAGGCGGGTTCGCAGGGGGTGCAATCGTAGACAAAGAAAATATCAAGGCTAAGAAAAGAGAAGTTTTGAGTCAGCTTTTGGGCGATGTAATTGTTCCGATAACATGTGTTTGGATGGGTGCAAAGGTATTTAAACATTATGAAAATGCATTGCAAAAAATTATGCCTAAAATAAATAAAGATACAAAAATAGCAAAAGTATTCAATGCAATAAGTGCAAATATTCCAAATGCCGTTGCAACACTTGGGTCTTTAGGTATTGGAATAATTGCCGGTAACAAGGTTTCAAATGAAATAAACGAAAGACTTTATCATAAAAAGGTCGAACGTGGTATAAAAGCAAGTGATTTTGCTCCGCATGTGGACGATTTATGTTTGTCCATTTCGATGGTTAACAGCGGTTCTGAATTTGGTACAAAATTAGGCAGAATTATTCCTCTTGCACTGTTAGTTCCGGGTTATGAAACCGGCACTGCAAGAGAAAAATAGATTTATACTTTTTTGCTGTTATTATTTATGCTAAAATGTTGTTGCTAAACATTTTAGGGGATTTCGTATGAAAATAAATTTTAATTGGAAAAAAGCAGGTATAATTTGCGGTTCTATTTTGGCGGGTTTATATATACTATTTTTGGCTTTACCGCTTGCCCTGTCGCCGATTGCAAATTCTTATTGCAACCAAATTGAAGAATTAATTAAAATTTCTACAGGTTTGGAAGCACATGTAGATGGTATTGGAGTTACAACTTCACCAAAATTGGCACTCGGGCTTAAAATAAAAGAATTTTCTCTTTATATCCCGAATGATAAGACTCCTGTCATAGATTTAGAAAATGCAAAGGCTGATTTGAGATTATTGCCGTTACTTGTCAAAAAAATTCAACTTGGCAATATCAGTGCGGATGAAATTGAGGCAAATATTGCTATTAATAAAAAAGGTATGCCTGTGCTTATGGATTACCTGCCCGAACAGAGTGAAGAATCCGAAGAATTGATGCAAATTTTACCATTCGGAATTAAATTATCAAATCATTTGCCTAACATTAAAATAGGTGACTATAAATTAGCTTTGATAGATACAAATACTAAAAAAACATATTATATAGATGGCGACAATTTAAATATTACCGATTTTATTCTTGATAAAAAAATAAAAATTTCAACAGAAGGAGAAATTGTTTTTGATAAACGTGTTGTATCAAAATATGACATAAAAATATTTAATAAAATTATGCCGAATTTGCAGCTTGATGATTTGGTTTTCCCCAAAGAAGTAAAAATCGAAGATGATACGCCATCTGCAACTGTGGCAAACAATATTGATATAAACATAATTGATATTTTAGAGGCCGTTAATAAAAACGGGCTGAAAGCTGATTTGAAAGCGGATATAAAGACATCCGGAACAATTAAAAATCCGGTTCAAAAAGGTATTTTTGAGCTTGTTGGGATGAGTGTTTCCGTTGATGGGAAACAGCTTCCCGAAAGTTATGCAAAATTAATATTTAAAGGTAAAGAAACCGATATAGATTCGATTTTTTATACTTCAAACGATATAAATGAAAAAACTCAATTAATGGGCAATATTAAATCGGATAAAAACCGCTTGATAAATTTGACATTGCGCTCAAATGCAAAATTTAATAATATTGTCAGATTGGCAGACTCTGTTGCAAGGTCTTTTGGAATAAATGATTTAAAAACAATAAGTGCAACAGGCGGAATTGATGCAGATTTTAATATAAGCTCAGATTTTAAGACAATAAATTCAACTGGACATTTAAGGGTTCCTGTGTCCTCGCTAAGATACGGTTTATACAATGTTAATGTTGATAATATTAAGGCTGATGTCGATTTAAACGACAACAATATTGTAATAAAAAATACAGGTTTTTCCGTTATGGGGCATCCTCTGCGTATTGAAGGGACAATATCCTCAGATGCAATTGCGGATTTGAAACTGACAGCAGACAAATTGTCGATTAAAGGTCTTGCAGGTGCAGCCGGGCAGGTCGGATTATTAAAAGATAATGATTTCAATTCCGGTACAGTGTCATTAAACACTGTAATAAAAGGCGTTTTAACGGAACTAAAACCTGATATTACGTTAAGTGCCGATAATATAAATATTTATAATAAAACTGCGCAGGCAAGACTTATGCTGACTCAGGCTCTTATTAAACTGGTAGTTGGCAAGGATATACTAAACGGGGATATTGACGTAAATTCATTAAAAATAAAACATGATATGGCATCTGTTTCGATCCCAAAGGCTTTGGTTTCTGTTGATACCAAGGATATTAATATAAAAAATTCTTATGTAATGATAAACAATTCAAAAATTGATGTAAGCGGGGCTGTCACAAATTATTCTAATCCCAATATGAATATGAATATCAAAGCAAAAGGGAATTTGGCATCTGTTGATGTTGCGGCATTTATTCCGAAAGAATTTAAATCAATGTTCCCTTACAAAGGTTCAATGCCGATAAGTGTAATTGCAAAAGGAAATGATAAAATTCAACATATAACTTTCGATTTAAGTGCAACTCCAAACGGTTATGTGAAATTTCTTGATATAGATAAATTAAAGAGTAAAAATACAAAAATTTATACAGATATAAAACTTGAAAATGATACCGCAACTCTTGAAAATTCGGGCATATTTGCCGGTGGCGAGCGTATCGCAACATTTGACGGCGGGATAAAAAATCTTGCCAATCCGAATTTGAATATTAATATATCGGTTCCGAAAAATGTATCATTCCCAATTCCGGGGTTAGGAAATAATTCAAATATTACAGCAAACGGTCTTGTAACAATCAGCGGTAATCCTATGACCCCAAAATTGAAAGGAAAAGCAAATTTAGCTGATATTTCAATTAAAGATATGGATTTTGTCTTGTCTAATCTTGTAGCCAACATGAACGGTCAGGGTATAAGCGGGAATGCTACCGCTCAAAAAATGAAATTCGGAGGGATTATTGCAACAAATATTTCAGGTAAATTCTCACTGGATAATTTTACGATATTTAATTTGAGTGATATAAAATCAGATGTATTCAGCGGAAAAGTTAACGGGAAACTGACATACAATATTCCGACATTCGCATTCGGAGTAGATTTTACCGGTAAGGGCTTAAATTCAACCGATGCAGTCTATGGAGCTGTCGGGATTGCCAAGGCGTTGACAGGGACTATGAATTTTGGGGCGAAATTAACATCAAAAGGTGTAACTGACGTCGAAATAATCAGAAATTTGAAAGGTGATATTGATTTTGGTATAGAAAATGGAAGGTTTATAAGCATAGGTAAACTTGAAAATCTTGTTGCAGCGCAAAATATTACCACGAATTCAATACTGAAATCCGCATTATCAGCGCTTACAACAGCTGCAAATATTCAGGAAACAAATAAATTCAAATCAATAACGGGTGAAATGACCATGAGTAATGGCAGTGCTAATATAGAATATATAAATGTAACAGGGCCTTTGATGTCATACTATGTCAAAGGAATATACAATATCTTGGGAGACAGTGCAAATATGACGATTTTAGGTCGTTTAGATTCAAAAGTTGTATCGTATTTGGGGCCTTTGGGGCAATTATCTGTCGAAAAATTACTGTCTTACATCCCGAATTTTGGACCCGCAACTGCAAAATTTCTTAAACTCATGACTCAGCCGCCTAAAAAAGAAGAACTGGACTTGATTCCGGCGTTGAGTTCCGGCAGTACAAATTATAAAGATTTTAAGGTTATATATAACGGTTCAATAGAAAAAGCGACATCCGTTAAAAGTTTCAAATGGCTTTCGCAGTGTGATACTACTCAGATGAATGTAAAGCAGGAAGTTCAAAATGCTGTTCAGGCAGCAAAAGATAACGTGAAAAATCAGGTTGAGTCAATAAAAAATACTGCAGAGAATGTTAAAACAAATGTTAGTAAAACTGTTGAAGCTCAAAAACAAAAAGTAGAAACAGAGAAAAAAGCTGTAGAACAGGCAAAAAAGGATGTTCAAAATATAAAGCAAAATGCAGGGCAAAGTGCATCAAATTTGGGCAAATTGCTTTTGAATGCAGCATCAAATGCTAATAAGAAGATAGAAACTTCTTCTCCAAAAACAGAATCTTCGACTCAAGCCAAAACTGAGGTAAAAGCAGAAACCAAAACGGAAACACCATCAAATCAAGCAGAAGATACCTCAACTGCAGAATAAACGCAGAATTTAATTTGACGGGCTAAAATCTGCGCTACAATTGTTTCGTTAAGAGATGATAAAGGCGGAACATTTTGTCCCGCCTTATAAAATATTTTTTTATTCTTCTCGTTCAATATTGACTTTAGAATTGTTATCAACATAGAGCTTGGCATTTTTATTAACTGTTATTCCTGTTTCTTTATAATCTTTTGTGGTCCGTCTAATCTCATAATTTGACTCCTTATCTTAATATGTACTCCAATGATTCGTGTTGCAACATCACTATCACTTAAATTTATATAAAAACATATCATCCTATAAAATTGCGCAAAATGTTAATGTATAACATAGATTTTTATATAAAATTCAATTTTAAAAATAAAGGATGTTCTATGGACTTTAAAAAATCGTTTGGGGAAAAATTGAAAAGATTGCGTAAAAATAAAAATCTTACACAGGAGCAGCTTGCTGAAATGATTGATGTTGA
The DNA here is from genome assembly GCA_902766975.1 of uncultured bacterium. Taxonomy (GTDB): domain Bacteria; phylum Cyanobacteriota; class Vampirovibrionia; order Gastranaerophilales; family Gastranaerophilaceae; genus Zag111. The sequence continues at coordinate 16,773 of CACXFH010000094.1, forward strand.
CCCGCGCAATTTGAGCAGAATTGAAGTAGGTTCAAGTTTTGTCAAAGCTGAGACTCTGGAAAAAATTCTCAATGCGTTGGATGTAACAACCGAACAACTTTTTCCCAATGACCATATTCAAACACCGGATGAACTTATGCGTGATATAAATAAATACTTGAATATTGCAAAAAAGTCCCCAAGAAAACTTGAAAAAATACACAAACTTATGCGCTTTATTGTTTTTGACGAGTAATAACCAATTGAATTATTGCAAAATATCCACAATCGCATACGCATTATAATCAAGCGAACCGTATATAAGTTTTATGTGTTTATCGTCTTGATTTACCCAATTTGCAAACAAAATTTCTTCCTGTGAATAGTCATCATTCGTTTCAACTGCAGGAATTTTGGCTACTAAATTGTGAGCCTGATATAAATTCAAAATAATTTGACCGTTTTTATTTTCCCCTTTTACCTGATAATGTCCGACAGGAACATGTTCTTCCCCGATTTTTATTTCAACGGGCAAAGCCAGAATAGGCAATGATGCATTCGCACCCTGCTGAGAATTTATTTCTTCTGTTTCATTAGATTGTGAAAATTCTTCCCCGCGCGGAGAACCATTATTTAAAAGAATTTTTTTCCATTTATCCAGTTTTTTATTTTTCTTTTTAATTGCGGCTTCAAATTCTTCATCACTCACGAACTTTTGATCCTTTGCAGATGGAATATTGACATTAAAACTCCCCCATAAATCATCACCTTCTGCGTATGCAGCAGGCAAAAAATTGTGACAAACAATCGTACTTCCGCCTACACACATAGTATTCAATATTAATAAAGTGACAATTATCGACAATAATTTTTTCATATAATCATCTTAATGTTTTTTATAAAAAAGTAAACCCAATATTTGAATGATTAATTTTTGTATATATTTTCAGATATCCTTTTATATTTCCTTTTGTTTATTATAGAATTGTATGGCAAAATATTTTTTGTTTGTTTTTTATACATTTACACCGGTGGAGGTCACATGCAAATTAATTCAATAAATAGCTATAATTATAATTTTAATAATAAATACAAGTCAATAGACTGTAAAAATGTTTCATTTCAAGGCTTTGGCAGTTTGAGAGCGCTTATGCCGAAAGCAAAAACAATCAGCCCTCGTAAGCAGGAAATCCTCAGAGATGAATGCAGTAGATTTGGCAGCATTATAGGAGTGAAAACTTCGGAGTTAGTTGAGCTGACCAAAGATGCAGGAGATACAAGATTTCAATTTTTAAAATCTCTTGTCACTAAGTATAATGCGAGAAATTTTTCACGAGGTCAAAACTTGAAAGAGGCTCCTGAATCTTTGATTGAAACTTTTAAAGAAGTTACGGATCCGCACATGGCGCATTTTAATATTATAAGCAAAAGTGATGCTCCGTTTTCCGCAATAGAGCCGCTGTTAAAAGTAGCTCAGGATAAAGAAAGCCTTGAATTCGTTCAAAAAATCCAGCATGAAGTACTAGGCGGTTCAAAAAACTCTTTTAAATTAATGACTGATATGCTCACATCTCCGAATAAAGAAGAATATATAAAGAATTCTGCTAATTACGCATCATATTTAAAAGTTAATGAAAATAATGAGAATGCCGTAAAAGAACTGGATAGACTTCTTGTAAGCGGTAAATATAACCAAACTTTTTATGATGGACAAGTTGCTATAAAAGATTTGATGAAGATTGAAAATATTCGCTCTTTTCTGGGCGAGGAAACAAAATTTCTTGTACAAAACTATTCAAAAGAAGGTGAAAAATTCTTAAAATCTATTTTCTTTGATTTTTTGGCGCACAAGAAAAATTTATCGAAAGAAGACTTTTCTAAAATTTTGGGAATGTACAAAACTACAAATACAGATAATTTGGATACTCGATTAGATATTCTGAAAAGATTTAGAGTTATGCAAAAAAATAACAATAATGATACCCCGCAAAGCGAAATCAAGGCAATGAAAAAGCTTTTTGACAGAATGGATTCCGATGAAAGCAGCGCAAATTTTGTATATAAAATTCTCGGGGATGATATAAAAGTTCCCACAATCAGAGAATTGAATGCAATTTTGGATGTTGTTCCTTCAAAAAAAGCTGAAATTTTTCATAAAAACATTGCCCGTATTTGCAGATATACAGATGAGGCAGAAAGAATAGACGCGCTCAAAAAAGAAGTTGAAAATCCGATTTTTAAACCTAAAAAAATGCGTCGAGATTCTTCAAAATCAATTTTCAGCCTAAAAGTATCAAAATTCAGCGTAATTGCAAGAGTGCTTGAAAATAAAATTAACAAAATCAGATATAGTAAAATTGCAAGTAGTGAAATAACACCTTCTCCGGATGTAAAAGTTTCTGCTTCCGGCGCTGGTTTTGCAACTCAACCGCATTATGAAACCGAAAGTCCAAAAATTGAACTCAAACGCACGTTTAAAGAAACTGTCGCAGCAAAAAAATTAAAACTACAAAAAGATGTTAACGATATCATTAAGCAAAAATTGGGTGCAAAAACTGTTGAGCAACAGCAATATGATTACTCGATCGGGGCAAAAGTAATGAGATTAAAGCTCTTACCGGAGATTTTTGAGTCTATCAAGGATACAAGAAGGATGCAAAAATCCGCAGGCAGAAAACTCACGGTAGAAAACCGTGATGCCCTAAAACTATTCTCAAGAATTAACAGTAAAAACAAAAAACTTGTTAATTATATGTTAAAGCAAACAGACTCTTACGGCAACAGAATATATGATATAAAAGATATTATATACAGATTAGATATGGTTGAACAAAGAATCTTTAATCTCAAATCGGCAAAAGGTAAAGACTTCAAAGCCGCAGATGCTAAAAGGATTTGCGATTACGAATATGAAATAATCGTTAGTCGCTACGGGAAATTGAAAAGAGCAAAGAAAAAGGTTTCCTAAACTACAGCTAAAGTAAACATAATAAAAGGACTCATTATAAATTTAAAAATGAGTCCTTTTATATTATTATATATTTTTACTTCTCTGTTTCAGTGCTTTCATCCAAAAGACTTGTTTGTTGGACTTCATTCTGAACTTCTGCAGTTGTGCTTGCAGAAGATTTTACCGTATCACTTTCATCAGGATTCAAAATTTTGTTAACGGAAACGACATTATCACCGTCATTTAAATTCTGAGCTCTTACACCTGTTGCCGGACGTCCCTGACGAGAGATAGAACCTGCATTTATTCTTGTAACAACTCCATTTGCAGTTACAAGCATAATATCATCACTATCTTCAACAATTGTCAACGCAACAAGACGGGAAGCTGATGTTTTAAACTTAGTTGCAATCAAACCGATTCCGCCTCTGTTTTGAGTTCTGAATTCGGACAATTTTGTACGTTTACCGAAGCCGTCAGAAGTAACAACAAGTAAATCCGCATCATAATCCTGAGGAACAATATCACATCCGACAATTTCATCCCCGGTTCTGAGTTTCATTGAAATTACACCCTTTGCACTTCTGCCTAAAGGTCTTAAATCTTTAATCGGGAATCTGATTGCCATACCGCATGATGTTCCGATAATAATTTCATCATAAGATTTTGCAAGTTTTACCCAATTCAAACTGTCACCTTCGTCAAGTCCGATAGCAATAATTCCGTTTCTTCTTATATTTGAGAAATTATCAAGTTCAATTCTTTTGATATTGCCTTTTTGAGTCAACATTATAAGATTTAATTCATGAGAAAACTCACTTACCGGAACAACAGCCGTAATCTTTTCATCCTGATCTATCGGAAGGACATTGATTATCGGCAGACCTTTTGATTGACGCCCTCCTTCAGGGAAATCATATACATTCAAGCTATAAACAGTACCTTTTGATGAGAAGAACAATACCTTATCATGCATCATTGCGGTAAAGAAGTGTTGAATATCATCATCCTCTTTAGTTTTAATGCCTGATTTACCCCGTGTTGCTCTGTTTTGGCGTTCAAACGTATCAAGAGGTATACGTTTCAAATATCCCTGATGAGTTATAAATACTGCCATTGGAGTATTTGGGGTTAAATCTTCAATAGTAACTTCCCCACGTTCAGGAACAATTTGAGTTTTTCTTTCATCTCCGTATTTTTCTTTATCTTCAAGAAGTTCTGTTTTAATGATATCGAGGATTTTTTGACGACTTGCCAGAATCCCTTCATATTCTTCGATTTTTTTCAATAACTCGTCGTATTCGGCTTTAACTTTGTCTTGCTCCAATCCTGTCAAACGACGTAATTGCATTTCAAGAATGGCATTTGCCTGATCCGCATCAAGTCCGAATCGACTCATCAAGCCTTCTCTTGCAATATCGGTAGTTTTAGATTTTTTGATAAGTTCGATAACCTCATCAATTGAACCCAAAGCAATAATCAAGCCTGCCAATATATGTGCGCGAACTTTTGCTTTTTTCAAATAGAAAATAGTTCTTCTTGTAACAATTTCTATTCTGTGCTCAACAAATTCGTTCAATACTTCGTATAAATTCATCAAGCGAGGCTGTTGCCCGCACAGTGCAACCATATTAACACCAAATGTTGTTTCCAATTGAGTGAATTTATATAAATTATTTCTTACAACATCAGGTTTTGCATCACGTTTTAGTTCAATAACTATTCTCATGCCTTCACGGTCGGATTCATCACGAATATCTGAAATCCCCTTAATTTTTTCATCTTTTACAAGATCTGCAATTTTTTCAATAAGCATTGCTTTATTTACCTGATAAGGAATTTCAGTAATAACAATAGCTGTACGCCCTTGACGACCGGCTCCGCCTGCGATTTCTTCAAAACCTGAAACTGCGGACATTGTAATAGAACCTCTGCCTGTTTCATAAGCCTGTTTAATATCGTTTTTCCCGACAATAGTTGCAGCAGTCGGGAAGTCCGGTCCTTTTATATATTCCATAAGTTCAGGAATTGTAATATTAGGATTGTCAATTAATGCAATTGTACCGTCAACGACTTCGCACAAATTATGAGGAGGGATATTTGTTGCCATACCGACAGCGATTCCGGAAACCCCGTTTAATAAAAGCATCGGAAGTCTGACAGGTAAAACTGTAGGCTCTTGTAATGAACCGTCAAAGTTTGGCTGAAATTCAACAGTCTCACAATCTATATCTGCAAGCATCGATTGAGTAATTTTGTGCATACGGGCTTCGGTATAACGCATTGCAGCAGCTCCATCTCCATCAACCGAACCAAAGTTTCCATGCCCGTCAACCATTAAATATCTGGTTGAAAAGTCTTGTGCCATACGAACTAAAGCTTCGTAAACAGAGCTGTCACCGTGCGGGTGATATTTACCTAAAACTTCACCAACGATTCTTGCGCATTTTCTGAACGGTTTATCAGGATACATTCCCAACTCATTCATTGAATATAAAATACGTCTGTGAACAGGTTTTAAACCATCCCGAACATCAGGCAGTGCACGCCCGACAATAACACTCATTGCGTAGTCTATATATGAGCGTTTCATTTCTTCTCTTATATTAATGGGAACTATTTTCCCATCACCAAACATATTTTGTTGAGTCGTCAATTCTATATCCTCCAAGTCTTCTTATGGCTAAATTATACCATAAAAACACGCATTTTGCCCAAATTCTTTACAATAGGTTAAGAAAATTCGCTAAGGCAGCAAGATACTAAGGCATTAAGATAGCTTAAGTGTAAGTTGGGCTTTCAGCCCAACCGGTGATCATTGTGATATTTTTGCTCAACCATCTCGAGCCACTTTGCATGGTTATAGTTTTTGTAGCTGTTGGCAAAATTGATTAATGAAGTTACAAGTTTGCGCCCGCTGTCTGACTTTCCGACAATCAAGTAATCCCCGTTTTCATTTTGACAAAATAAAATTTCCCGATGCACAATTTTTTCAACATTACTTTTGGGATTTTTATTTATAACTTTATAAAGCCATTTGTGCAAAAGCTCTAATGGCGTAGTTTTGTGCGTCATTAAATCATGATTATATTGTTGTAAAAATTTTGCAAAATCTGTCAGTATCATGACTGCGTAAATTGTGAATTGTGAGTTGTGAATAGACCATTTCAGGATTATTTATTATTCAAATATTTAGAAAGACCTATCAACATTCGTTTTACATCATTACATTCATTCATTATATTATCATAA